>CACBHL010000003.1 GCA_902539035.1 uncultured Pelagibacteraceae bacterium | reverse complement strand
TCTCAATAAAAAATTTGATGATTACATTACTTATTTAATTATTGGAATTATTTTAGGTGGAAGAATAGGATATATATTATTTTACAATCTTGAATATTATTTAAGTAATTTAACAGATATTTTTAAAATATGGGAAGGCGGCATGTCTTTTCATGGTGGATTAATCGGAATTATAATTGCAAGTATAATTTTTGGAAAAAAAAATAATCAAAATCCATTTTTATATATGGATATGGTGGCTCTAGTTGCTCCAATTGGAATTTTTTTTGGGAGGCTATCGAATTTTATTAATTCAGAACTTTATGGAAAAGTGACTGATCTACCATGGTCGGTTACTTTTATTCAGATAGATAACTTACCAAGACATCCTACACAAATATATGAGGCACTGCTTGAAGGTATAATTTTATTTGTAATTTTAATAAATTTTAAAAACAAAAATTTTTTATTTAAGCCAGGCTTAATATCAAGTTTATTTTTAATTTTTTACTCAATATTTAGATTTTCTGTTGAGTTTTTAAGAGTTCCAGACGAACAGTTAGGTTACTTATTTTTTAACTTAACTATGGGACAAATTTTAAGCGTAATACTAATATTATCTGGATTAGTTCTATTTTATTTTAAAAATGAAAATAAATAAATCAACTAACTTATCTTTAGACCAATTTATTGATTGGGCACTTTATGATAAAAATTCTGGCTATTATATGAAACAAAATCCCTTCGGTATGGAAGGTGATTTCATCACAGCTCCAAATATCACAAGACTTTTTTCAGAAATTATAACTATTTGGTTAATTACTTTTTTAAAAAGTTTAGGCTCCCCAAAGAAGTTTAATTTAATTGAGTTGGGTGCTGGAAACGGTGAAATGATTAAAGTGATTTGTGAAACGTTAAAGAATTTTCCAGAACACTTTAGTTCTTGTAATTTTATGATTCACGAAAAAAGTCAATATCTAATAGAACAACAGAAAAAAAATCTTAAAAGTGAGAAGGTCACTTGGATACAAAATTTAGAAGAAAATAACACCCATCCAACTATTTTTTTAGCAAACGAATTTTTTGATGCTTTGCCAATAAAACAGTTTTTTAAAAGACAAGATGACTGGTATGAAAAATTTGTAGATCTTACAAATCCAAAAGAAGCAAAATTTAATGAGGTTAAATCAAATATTAAATTAACTGAGAAAAAATTAAATTTTGAAATTTCAAAAGAGCAAAATGTAATTGAATATTCCCCCAATGCTTTCAAATATTTAGAGATTATAGCAAATATAATTGAAAAAAATGAAGGTGGCATACTAATCATAGATTATGGTTACTTAAATCAAAAAATGCAGGATACTCTTCAAGCAGTAAATAATCATAAATACTCAAATATATTAGAAAATATTGGTGAGTCTGATATTACTTACAATGTTAACTTTAATTTATTTCAAAAATTTATTAATCAGTATAAAAACTTAGATACACTTGTAACAACTCAAAAAAAATTCTTAACAAGTATGGGAATTCTTCAAAGAGCGGAGATTGTGAGTAAGGATATAGCTTTTTCAAAAAAAACCGACTTATTTTATAGAATAAGACGACTGATAGATGAAAAGCAGATGGGTGAATTGTTTAAAGTTATGCTTATAAAAACCAAAAATAATAAATTTCAAACAGGATTTCAGGGTGATTAGATCCAAAAAACTTTCAAAGATAAAAAAATTAAAACATGGCTTTTTTAATAGTAAAGGTGGCTTTTCAAAAAATATTTATAAAAGTCTTAATTGTGGACTAGGATCAAAAGATAAACCAAGTAATGTTAGAAAAAATTTAGAACTAGTAAGAAAAAAAATAAAAAACTCAGCTAGAGATATTTTTTTACTTAATCAAATTCACAGTAATAAATTTGTATATATTGATGAAAAATATCAATTTAAATCAAAACCAAAAGTAGATGCGGTAATCACTAATCAAAAAAACTTACCAATTGCTATCCTGACTGCAGACTGTGTGCCAATTCTGATTTGTGATAGTCAAAAAAAAATGATTGCAGCAATACATGCTGGCTGGAAGGGAGCATACAAAGGAATAGTTGATAAAGTTATCAAATTTATGATTAAAAAAGGGTCTAAGCCAAAAAATATTACTGCAGTAATAGGCCCTTCTATTTCAATTGATAACTATGAAGTCCAAAATGACTTCAAAAATAAATTTTTAAAAAAAAATAAAAGAAATAAAATTTTTTTTAGAATAAAGCGTAAAAAGTTATATTTTGATTTATCAAACTACGTAAAATCACTACTTTTGAAGAATAAGTTAAAAAAAATTGAAAAAATTAAAATTGATACATTTGATTTTAGGAATAAATTCTTCAGTGCAAGAAGAGCTTTAAGTTTAAAACATGATGATTATGGTAGAAATATTTCAATAATTATGCTTTATTAGGCTCTTTTCAAATGAAATTATTATCAGGAACTAGCAACAAGCCTCTAAGTAAAGATATTGCTAAATTCTTAAAATCTAAATTAGTTAATTCAAGCATTAGAAATTTTGCTGATGGTGAAATATATGTTGAATTAAATGAAAACATTAGAGGCAATAGTATTTTTATCATCCAGTCTATTTCATCTCCTGCTAACGACAACTTAATGGAACTTTTGTTGTGTATAGATGCTTTAAAAAGATCATCTGCTAAAAATATAACAGCTGTTATTCCATACTTTGGCTATGCTAGACAAGATAGAAAAGTGGTTCCTAGAACATCTATTTCAGCAAAACTTGTTTCAAATTTAATTACAAAAGCTGGAGCAGACAGAGTTGTGACAGTTGATTTGCATGCAGGCCAAATTCAAGGTTTTTTTGATATTCCAGTCGACAACCTATTTTCAACACCCATTTTTGCAAGACATGTAAAAAAAAATATTAAAAGTAAAAATATAGTATGTATCGCTCCTGATGTAGGTGGTACCGAAAGGGCTAGAGCACTTGGGAAAATTTTAAATGTTGGCCTTGCAATTGTTGATAAAAGAAGACCAAAACCTGGCCAATCTCAAGTAATGAATATTATTGGAGAAGTCAAAGGTAAAACTTGTATAATAGTAGATGATATCATCGACTCAGGTGGAACTATAGTTAATGCAGCTAAAGCTTTAAAGAGCCGAGGAGCAAAAGAAGTTTATGTTTATATCACTCATGGTGTTTTAAGTGGAGAAGCTACAAAAAAAATAAAAAATTCAGTAATTAAAAATTTAGTAATCACAGATACAATTGATAATAAAAATAAAACCAAGAGTGCTAAAAACATTGAAGTTCTATCTATTTCAGCCTTGATGGGAGAGGCTATTAAAAGAATATCAAACTCAACGTCTGTTTCTGATTTATTTAAATAATTACCTTGAGTTATTAAGGATCATGAGCTAAAAACCTCTGATTTTATGAATACATTAGAAGCCAATATTAGAGACACAAAAACTAAAGGTGAGCTAAGCTCCCTGAGAGACAACGGTAATGTTCCTGCTATAATTTATGGTGGTGAGGCTCAAAATGAAAAAGTAGCAATTTCCAAAAAATTATTAAAATCATTAATTGAAAAAGAAAATTTTTTATCAAACATTATTGCTTTAAATGTTGATGGTAAAACACAAAATGTTCTTCCTAAGGAAATAAAATATGACATTATAACAGATGAACCTATTCATGTAGATTTCTTAAGAGTGGTTCCAGGTGTTAAGATTAAAATTGAAGTTCCGGTTAAATTTATTAATCACGAAAGCTCACCAGGACTTAAAAGGGGTGGTGTGTTAAACATAGTAAGAAGAAAAGTTGAATTGAAATGTCCAAGTGAGAAAATTCCTGAAAATCTTGTGATTGATTTAGATGGAATTGATATTGGTGAGAGTTTCAAAATTTCATCTATAAGCTTAGATGAAGAAGTAACACCAACTATTCAAGGAAGGGACTTTGTAATTGCAACTTTAGCAGCTCCAACTGTAATGAAAGAGCCTGAAAAACCAACAGAAGCAGAAGCTGCTGAAGGTGAGGAAGGAGCATCAGAAGCAGAAGCTGCCCCTGCAGATGGTGATAAGCCTGCAGCTGAAGGTGATAAAAAAGAAGGTGAAGATAAAAAACCTGCTGAAGAAAAAAAATAAGTTATCAAAATTGAAATTTACTTCCCACTAAAATCCATTATATGCTTTTATTTGTAGGTTTAGGTAACCCAACTCCAGATAGTGAAAATAACAGACATAATGTTGGTTTCAAAATAATCGACTCTATTAATAAAAAATTTGGCTTATCAAAACAAAAACCAAAATTTAAAGGTCTACTTACCACTGGTAACGTTGCTGAACAGAAGGTTTATGCCATCAAGCCATTAACTTTTATGAATAATTCTGGAATATGTATTCGGGAACTCATTGAATATTTTAAAATTGATGCTGAAGATGTAATTGTTTTCCACGATGATTTAGATGTTGAATTTGGAAAAATCAAAGCAAAGTTCGGAGGATCAAGTGCAGGACATAACGGTATAGCATCTATTGATAAATTTATCGGTAAAGATTATTCAAGAGTAAGAGTAGGAATTGGTAAACCAAAAGAAAATATGGAAGTGAGCGATTATGTTTTACAAAATTTTGATGAGGATGAAATGATGGGATTAGAAAAAATTACAAAGGATATTACAGACTCTATTTCGATATTAGTTAATAAAAAATTAGATTTATTTTCAAGCACAGTAAATAATAAATAATGAGTTTTAAATGTGGAATAGTTGGTTTGCCCAATGTAGGTAAATCTACATTGTTCAATGCACTCACAAATTCTAGTAAAGCTCAGGCTGCGAATTTCCCCTTCTGTACTATAGACCCTAATATAGGGGTGGTTCCTGTTCCAGACGAGCGACTTGAAAAATTATCCAAAGTTTCTAATTCGAAAAAAACAATTAATACGACAATCTCGTTCGTTGATATAGCGGGACTTGTGAAAGGTGCCTCAAAAGGTGAGGGTTTAGGAAATAAATTTCTTTCTCATATAAGAGAGGTAGATGCTGTAATTCATATGATTAGATGCTTCGACTCTGATGATATTCAAAATGTTAACCCAACTGTTGATCCTACTAGAGATTTAGAGATTATTGAAACAGAAATGATGCTTGCAGATTTAGAGTCTATACAAAAAAGATTAGAAAAAAATAACAAAAAAAATATAGAAGAAGAGCAACTCAAAGTTTTAGAAGTTGCATTAGATTGTATAAATAATGATAAAGATATATCTGTTCTTAAATCTCAATTTGAAACTAAGCAACTAAATCAAAGTGGATTATTATCCATTAAACCTAAGATATTTGTATGTAATGTTGATGAGCAAAGTGTCAAAGAGGGAAATCATTATACAAGTGCTTTTATTGAGAAGTATGGAGCAGAAAATACTCTGATAGTTTCAGCTGAAATTGAAAATCAAATAAATGAATTAGAAAACGAAGAGAAAAAAAATTATATGGATATGATAGGCTTAAAAGATACTGGATTAACCATGCTAATCCAAAAAGGATATAAAATTTTAGAACTTGATACTTATTTTACATCTGGTCCAGAGGAAACTAGGGCTTGGACAATTCAAAAGAATTGTACTGCACCAAAGGCTGCTGGTGAGATTCACACAGATTTTGAAAAAGGATTTATAAGAGCTGAAACAATTTCTTATGAAGATTTTGTTGCTAATGATGGTTGGGTGAATTCTAAAACTAATGGAAAAATGAGGTTAGAAGGCAAGGATTATATTGTAAAAGATGGGGATGTGTTAAACTTCCGATTTAACACGTGACCAAATTCTCTTCATACTGAAATAAACAAGAACTGTTAAAATTATCAAATAAACAATTGCTTTAAAGCCCATCTGATGTCTCGCTTCTAAGCTTGGTTCTGCTGCCCACATTAAGAAAGTAGTCACATCTTTTGACATTTGTTCAACACTTGCTTTTGTTCCATCTGAATATTCAATAATTCCGTCTGAGAGAGGTGCTGACATTTTAATTTTGTTTCCATACATATATTTATTATAATGGACTCCATCATCTAAAATCATTCCACTTGGAGCTTCTTCATAGCCTTGTAATAAAGAATATATATAATCTACTCCACCTCCCCTAGCTTTTACTAATACAGACATGTCTGGAGGGTATGCACCCCCATTAGCCGCTTCTGCTGCCTTAACATTTTCATAAGGCATCACAAATTTATCAGAAAGTTTTCCTGGTCGTTGAAACATTTCACCATCAGCATTTGGACCATCTGTTACCTCAAATGAGGCGGCAATTGCTTTGGCTTGAGCTACTGAAAATTCTGGCCCACCCTTTTCAGATAAATTTCTGTAACTTAAATATTTCATTGAATGGCAAGCTGCACAGACTTCAGTATAAACTTGATATCCTCTTTGAAGTGATGCTCTATCAAATTTTCCAAATAGACCCTTGAATGTCCAGTCAGTTTTTAAAAACTCAACTTTTTCTGCAGAAATTACATTAACAATTGATACATTAAACAATATTATTACTGAAAATAGCTTAAGAATATTTTTCACTATTCTATTTTACTTTCCTTTTTTTTAGCCATTGCCATATTGGGAGATCCTCCAAGTACAGGTTCAGTAATACTTAATGGTAAAGGTATCGTCCTCTCCTTTAACCCCAGCACTGGTAAAATAACTAAAAAATGAAGGAAGTAGTAAGCTGTTGCAACTCTTGCAATCAATAAGTATAGCCCTTCAGCAGGCATTGCACCCACATAACCTAGTATCAAGACGTCAGCTACTAGTATCCAATAGAATTGTTTATAGAGTGGTCTAAATACTGCAGATCTTATTTTTGAAGTATCTAGCCAAGGTAAAACAGCTAAAATTAAAATTGCAGACAACATAGCTACAACTCCAAGCAATTTATCAGGTACCGATCTTAAAATTGCATAAAAAGGTAAGAGATACCATTCTGGCACAATATGTGCTGGTGTCACTAATGGATTGGCTTCTATGTAATTATCAGCATGTCCTAAAATATTAGGCGCGTAGAATACAAAAAAAGCAAATACAATCATAAACATTAATAATGCAAATCCATCTTTGATAACTATGTAAGGATGAAATGGAACAGTATCTTTTGATGGTTTTTTAACATCAATTCCAACAGGATTATTGTTACCAGGTACATGTAATGCCCAGATATGTAAAACTACTAATCCTAAAATTAGAAAAGGTATCAAGTAGTGTAGAGTAAAAAATCTAGTTAAAGTTGGGTTGTCTACAGAATACCCTCCCCACAACCAAGTCACTACACCCTCTCCAACAAATGGGATCGCACTAAATAGATTTGTAATTACAGTCGCTCCCCAGAAACTCATTTGTCCCCATGGTAAAACGTAACCCATGAAAGCAGCAGCCATCATCAATAAGTAAATAATTATTCCTATAATCCAAATTATTTCTCTTGGAGATTTATATGATCCATAAAACAAAGATCTAAAAATATGAATGTAAACTGCTAAGAAAAACATAGAAGCACCATTTGCGTGAATATATCTAATCAACCAACCATAGTTTACGTCTCTCATAATATGCTCAACACTTTCAAATGCCATATCTGCATGAGCGATGTAATGCATCGCCAAAACTAAGCCTGTAACAATTTGAGTAATTAGGCAAAATGTTAAAATTCCACCAAATGTCCACCAATAGTTCAAATTTTTTGGAGTTGGATAATCAGTTAAGTGATTTGCTAAAGTAAGTAACGGCAATCTATCATTGAACCATTTGCCAGCTTTTGATTTAGGTGTGTATTCGTGATCACTCATATGTTTTATCCAATTTTAATTGTGTTAGCATTTACAAATTCATACTTTGGAACTTCCATGTTCCATGGCGCTGGGCCTTTTCTAATTCTTCCAGATGTATCATAATGTGAACCATGACAAGGACAAAACCATCCATCATAATCTCCTTTATCATTTAGGGGTACACATCCAAGGTGAGTACATACACCTAACATCACTAACCATTCAGGATTTTTTGCTCTATCTTCATCTTTTTCAGGGTGAATTAAATCTTCCATTTTTACAGATCTCGCTACATCTATTTCTTCTTGAGTTCGTCTTCTTATGAAAACTGGTTTTCCTCTCCATAAAACAGTAATTGTATTACCTGGTTTCAAAGAACTAACATCAACCTCAGTGCTAGCTAACGCCTTTACAGATGCATCGGGATTCATTTGATCTACTAAAGGCCAAACAACAGCAGCAGCCCCAACTGCTCCAACAGCATAGGTAGCTGTAAATAAGAAATCTCTTCTTTCTGGTTTTTTGTCTGACACGATTAGTAACTGTTTATATTGCCTGTTTTGATTTAAATTACTTAATATACGAATTCATATAATATAAAATATTAATTTTACTACTGATAGAATGACACAGAATTCAACCATTTCGGGGCCAAAAATTGCATTATATGAGCCGGATATTCCACAAAATACTGCAGCAATTATTAGAACTTGTGCCTGTTTAGGAGCAAAACTAGAAATTATTGAGCCATGTGGTTTTCTACTGTCAGACAAAAGGTTTAAAAGAGTTGTCATGGACTACATGGATCTTGAACAGATCGAATTTTATCAAAGCTCTGAGAAATTCTTTGAGAAAAAGCAGAATCAGAGAATTGTTTTAATGACAACTAAGGGATCCATATCTTATACTAAATTTAAGTTTAAATCAGATGATACAATTTTATTCGGTCGTGAGAGTGCAGGTGTTCCTGAAAAGGTTCACAAAATAATTAAAGATAGATTAAAGATCCCAATGAATGATAAAGTAAGATCACTAAATATTGCATCATCTGTTGCTATAGTGTTGGCTGAAAGTTTAAGACAAATTAAATTAATTTAAATGGACATAGATATTAAAAAAGATCTAACAAGTAATTGGTTTAAATTATTACAAAATGCAATTTGTGATGACATTGTGAAACTTGAGAGGAACAAGTTTAAATTTAAATCAACTTCTTGGAAAAGAAATACTAAAAAAGACGAGGGAGGTGGAGAATACAGAATTTTAAGCAATGGAAAAATATTTGAAAAAGTGGGTGTAAATTACTCAAAAGTATATGGAAAATTTCCTAAAAAATTTCAAAAAAATATTTTAGGTGCTGAAAAAGATCCAAGTTTTTGGGCATCAGGGATATCAATTGTAATGCATATGCAAAATCCTCATATTCCGGCAATGCATTTTAATACTAGATTCATTTGCACAAAAAAGAATTGGTTTGGAGGTGGTATGGATGTTACTCCAGCTATTAAAGATAAAAATGAAAAAAATAATTTTCATAAAAAATTAAAACTTATGTGTGACCAACATAATAAAAAATATTATGCCAAATACAAAAAATGGTGCGATGAATATTTTTATTTACCACATAGAAATGAGGCAAGAGGAATAGGTGGTATTTTTTTTGATTATAAAAAAGATAACTTTGAAAAAGATTTTAAATTTGTAAGAGATGTGGGTGTAACATTTCAAATGTTATTTAATAATATTATAAGAAAAAAAATTTCGAAAAAATGGACTTTAAAAGAAAAGGAGAAACAATATATTAAAAGAGGTCGTTATGCAGAATTTAACTTGCTGTATGATAGAGGAACAAAATTTGGACTTCAAACAGGTGGTAATGTAGAGGGAATACTAATGTCCTTACCTCCAATTGCAAAATGGAAATAAAAAAATGGATAAAGAACCAATTACACTAAATGGTCTCAATAAATTAAAAGAGGAATTAATTTATTTAAAAGAAAAAAAAAGACCTCAAATAGTAGCTGCAATTGCTGAAGCTAGATCTCACGGAGATTTAAAAGAAAATGCTGAGTATCATGCTGCAAAAGAGGAACAATCACATAGTGAGGGAAGAATAACAGAAATTAATGACATAATTGCACGAGCAAACGTAATAGATGTAACTAAATTAAATAATGAGGGTAAAGTAATTTTTGGTTCTACTGTTTTTCTTGAAGATTTAGATACAGGGGAAAAAATAAATTATAAAATTGTTGGTAAAGATGAGGCTGATTTAAAACAAAAATTAATTTTTTTTCAATCTCCTATCAGCAAGGGTTTGATTGGTAAAAATAAAAACGATTTAGTCGAAATTACCACTCCGTCAGGAGTGAAAAATTTTGAGATTAAAGACGTAAAATATATTTAACCTTTAGCAATTTTTTGAACTTGCTTATCTGAGATTTGAAAACCGTTTTGGACCCAAATTTCTTCTATCATCTTCAATTTGTTTCCTAAAACTTTGCCTTCAGGGATATTGTACTTTGACATAAGAATATTTGCCCCAACAGGTAAGGATGGCAAATTTTTGTTATTATATAAATCAAGTAATTTAACCAGTTTTTTTTCTAATTTATTTGAAATAAATAACTTAAAACTAATAATATCAGTTACAGCTTGCCTACCATTAAAATAAAAAATTTGGTTCAAATTTTTTTCATTAAAATAATTGATTTTTACTTTTTGCTTATAAAAATTATCAATAAATTTTATTCTTTTTTGATCTTTATTAGAAATTTTAAATTTATATAAAAAATAATCTGCGTTATCAGTTCCATCAACAATTAATAATGAAATCAATAAAATAAAATCAATTTTAGATAAATTTTTCTGTGCGTGTGGATTTAACTTTTTAAAACTTTTAAGATTTTTTAATTGAGGGAAAATTATTTCTATTAACTCAAGGCTTTCTTTATCTTTAAATAATTTAATAAACTTATCTGATTTTGTTAATTTTTTAAATTCCTCTATTAATCTTTCAGTAGAAAGTTTTGAAATTCCTCCAATATTTTTTTTAATAGTTTTAAAAATTTCTAGCTCATGTTTGTTATTAGAATAATTTAAAAAGAAGCGTAGGTATCTTAAGATCCTTAGGTAATCCTCTTGAATTCTTTCTTCTGGATTTCCTATAAATTTTACAGTTCCACTTTCTATATCTTTTCTACCATTATGTGGATCAAACAAATTTCCGTCTTTATCAGAATAAATTGCATTAATAGAAAAATCTCTACGATTCGAGTCATCCTTCCAGTCTAACGAAAATTCAACTTTAGCATGCCTTCCATCTGTTGAAACATCTTTTCTAAGAGTGGTGATTTCATATTTTTGATCACTTACAATTGCAGTGATTGTCCCATGATCTATTCCTGTTTCATAAAAGTTAATATTGTTTTTTTTGAGTGCATTACAAACTTCTGTGGGTGTTAAGTTTGTAGCTAAGTCAATATCATCAACTTCTTCTTTTTTTATAATCTTTCGAATGCATCCACCAACATATCTAACTTCGCTAGTTTCGTTAAAATTATTTATCGCCTCAAACACTTTGTAGGCTGAAGTTTCTTGGGTAATTTTTTTTATGTTTTGACTTATGTAATCAAAATTTCTTGATCTGAAAAATATTTTATCTAATAATTTATCCATATATGGCTGGGGCGCTAGGATTCGAACCTAGGATGCCGGTACCAAAAACCAGTGCCTTACCGCTTGGCTACGCCCCATTATTGTTTTCATATAGCACAAAAAATCAAAATTTATATAGTTTTTGATACATTGCACCAATAATTTTTAAATTTTCTTTTCAACTGTATCTTTGCCAACTCACAATCTTTTGAGTATTGATAATAAGCACAAATAGCAGATCCTGAGCCAGTCATCCTAACAAATAAAGGACTATTAAGGTTTTTCAAAAATAACTTTATGTTTTTTAGTCGCGGGTATTTTAAAAAAGCTATTTTCTCAAGAGCATTAACTTGCTGAATTAAATAGTTTGAACTGAACATTTGTTTTTTTGGAAAATTGAGGTTTGGTTTAGTAAACTTTCTAACTCCAGAGTATATTTTTTTTGTAGAACATCCAAAGTTAGGTTTAACCAACAAAATATTATATTTAGGACACTTTGTGAATTTTTTAATTTGATTATTTGATTTCAAGATAGAACTAGAAAAATTTATTCCTAATATCACATCAGATCCAATTGAATTACATAGTTTTTCAATATTTATTTTTGTGAGTTTTATAATTTTTTTTTTTATAAAAAAATTTAATATCGCTGCTGCATTCATGGACCCACCACCAAGTCCAGCCTCTTGTGGGATATTTTTTTTAATACTTATTTTAAATTTTTTATTTTTTAATAAATTGGATCTATCGAGTAAATCTAGTAACTTTTGAACTGTGTTTACTCTTTTTATATTCTTTGAAAATTTTCCATAAAAAGAAATTTTGTGATTATTGGACTTTATATTTTGAATAGAGATCAAATCGTGTAATTCAATAAATGAAATAATGCTCTCAATTTTATGCATTGAGTTTCTTTTTCCTGTCACATTTATTGCTAAATTAATTTTAGCGTAAGATTTAAGATAATTATTCCTCATTTAGGAATTTTTAAGGCCTTCAATTACTTTAATATTTATTTTATTCCTCATACTGTCTTCAGTATCATCAAACTTTAAAACATTATTCCAAAAATATCGTGCTTGTATTTTGCGATTTAATTTCCACAATATATCTCCGTAATGATCGTTCACTATTGGATCCTCAGGCATCAACTCCACCGCCCTTTTAAGATATTTTTCAGCCTCAATGTAATCGTCTATAAGATAATAAGCCCATCCAATTGAGTCGATGATATAAGGATCATTACTTTTTGACTCGTATGCCCTTTTCAACATTTCCATTGATTCATCAATTTTATAATCACGTTCTAGCCACGAATATGCTAAATAATTAAGAACATAAGCATCATCAGGATTTATTTTTAAAGAATTAAGTAAATCTTCGTCTGCTTTTTTATAATCTCCTAACCTCTCGTAGCTTCCCCCTCTTCGGTAAAATAAATCTGCTCTAAGTTCAGATTGATCATCTAGTGTTTCAATAATTTGAGAGTAATATTCAATCGCTTTTTCATAATTTTTTGAATTTTTATAAAAATTTGCAATATCAAATTGCATTTTTAAATTTGGATTATCTATTTGATTAAACTTTGCAGTAATAAACTTTATTGCATTATCATAATCTTGTTCCTCAACAATTATTTGAGCTTCTTTTTTTAATCTAAACCAATAATAAAACTCATCTTTTTTATTAAATTTTGTAATGATTTTTTTAACTTTATTAAATTCTTCATTTAAATAATAATTTTCTGCAACCAAAGATAAATTAAACTCAAACTTTGGATTTAAATAATTTGATAAATTTAAATAAAAGTTAGATTTCTCAAAATTATCTTGGGATGAATAAAGATTGGACACCAAAAATAAAAATTCAGAAACAACATCTTTGTGATTTTGACATGAAAAAATTTTATTAAATTCCTTAAATTTTTTATTCTCTACCCAACTTTTACTTTGGGATAGTAAAATGGTTGAGTTCATATAATCAAATTGACTAACCACATTTTCTGCTGCATTTATTTTATTTTTGTCAATTAAATGATTAAGGTAAAAAAAGATATATCTAGAATAATCTCCTTGTTGACTATTAATTAAATTAAGAAAATAAGCTCCAGTCTTTTCATCGTTTAAATAACATCTTTGAAAAGTTTCCGCTATTAAAGACAAATTTCCAAAATTTTTTTTATTATTTAAAATCTTTTTATTTTTAAAAGTGAAAATATATTGTTTTAAAGTCTCAAAAATTACCAAGTTTATTCTATTTTGATCTTGAAATTTTAAGCTTTGAGTTAAATATTCATCTGCCACATCAAAATTATTTTTTTTTAGGCTATCAATAATTAAAATTAAATAGGCGTCATAAAAATCTGCATTATCTTTATTACCATTATTTTTGATCACATTAATTGCTTGTGGAACTTTGTTGTCTAAAACTAATGAATTTACATACCTTTTTAAATATGAGTCATGTTTGTTAAGTAAAACTTTTGTAAGATTAAAAAATTTTAATGCTTTAGAATTATTTTGATTTTCAAATGCAATAATTCCTGAAAAATAATTTGACAAATCCCTAGAATTAAAGTCATTAAAAGTAGTACTTTTAGAATATATGGGTGTCTGATAGAATAATGCAAAAATAAATAGTAGTTTTATTAATTTTTTTAACATTTAAACATTGTATGACTAAAAAAGTAATAAATCAAAATGACAAATTTAGGGAAGAATTGATTAATACAATTGAACCAAACTTTGTTTTTAATGATAAACCAATAAACAGATTAATTAACAATGATACAAAACTTGACAATAATCACTCTAAAAATAAGAGTGAGTTACTGCAAAAACTAAAAAAACAAATCAATTCAATTGAAAATTGTAAATTGAAAGAAAATTCGAGGAATTTAATTCTTGGGGATGGAAATATTAACAGTTCTATAATGTTAATTGGTGAAGCTCCAGGTTTAGAAGAAGACAGTAACGTAAATACTTTTATGGGCGAAGTTGGAGAGCTCCTAGATAAAATGCTGCTCGCTATAGAGATAAAACGAAAAAATATTTATTGTGGTTATTCAATAAATTTTAGACCTCCAGAAGACAGAAAACCAACATCTTTAGAAATCAAAAGATATTCTGTGTTTTTAAAAGAGCATATATCAATAATCGATCCAAAAATAGTGATTTTAATGGGTAGCACAGCCATGGAGGCTGTCACAGGAATTAATGGTAAAATTACGAGTGAAAGAGGAAAATGGAAAGAGGTCATACTAAATGGTCGAACCTATCCTTTAATGATAACTTTTAATCCTTCATACTTAATAAGGTTTCCAGAGAATAAGAAATACTCATGGGAAGATCTAAAAAAAATAAGACAGAGGATAAAAGACTTAAATTTAACAGTTTAATGAAAATAATCGCAGGCGTAGACGAAGTTGGTAGAGGAAGTTTAATTGGACCAGTTTATGCAGCAGCTGTTATTTTGAATAAATCAGTTAATTCTAAAATTCTTAAAGACTCTAAAACACTAACTAAGGAAAAAAGAGAAATTTTAATTAAATACATCAAAAAAAATTCTATTTGGGCTATTGGTAAAGCCACTGTTAAAGAAATAGATAAAATAAATATTCTTCAGGCAAGTTTACTTGCCATGAAAAGAGCAATAAAAAAACTCAAAAAAAAACCTTCACAAGTTTTAATAGATGGAAATAAAATACCAGATTTAAAAAATTACAATTTAAGGGCAATAGTAAAAGGTGACCAAAAAATACCCTCCATTTCAGCAGCATCAATTATTGCTAAAGTAACTAGGGATAAATTTATAAAAACACTAGCAAACAAGAACAAAGGATATAATTGGGATCAAAATTTTGGTTATGGAACTAAGCAACATTTAAAGGCAATAAAAAAGCTTGGTGTTAACAAACATCATAGAAAAACATTCTCACCGATATCAAAACTTAAGAAACACAATATCTAGTTGTATTAAATTTTAGCCACACAAAACGAGTCTAAATATTTCAATCTCAAGTTGACCGTGGAATCCATTTGGAGTCTAATTATTTTTTAAAAATGAATACTGATTTCAAAAATAAAATTATTAACGGAGATAGTCTCAAAGAATTAAAAAAAATTCCACGTGAAACTTTTGATTTAATTTTTGCAGACCCTCCATACAATCTTCAATTAAAAAGCGAATTATTCAGACCAGACAGATCTATAGTAGATGCTGTAAATGACAAATGGGATCAGTTCGAAAATTTTAGAAAATACGATGACTTTACATATGAGTGGTTATCAGAGTGTAAAAGAATTTTAAAAAAAAATGGAACGATATGGGTTATTGGAAGTTATCACAATATTTTTAGAGTAGGAACTGCAATTCAAAATTTAGGATTTTGGATTTTAAACGATGTTATTTGGAATAAAAATAATCCTATGCCAAATTTTAGAGGAACACGATTTACCAACGCTCATGAAACTTTGATTTGGGCATCTAAAGGTGAAAAATCAAAATATACATTTAATTATCAGTCACTAAAATGTTTGAATGATGATTTACAAATGAGATCAAACTGGGATCTTCCGATTTGCAATGGTGCAGAAAGATTGAAGAAAAATGGAAAAAAAGTGCATTCAACTCAAAAACCGGAGGCTTTACTTCATAGAATTTTATTAGCATCTACGAATAAAGATGACACGATTTTAGATCCTTTTTTAGGTTCTGGAACAACAGCAACAGTTGCGAAAAAACTTGGAAGAAATTATTTTGGTATAGAAAAAGAAAAAAATTATTTCAAAGCTGCAGAAAAAAGAATTAAAAATGCAAAACCTTTTGAAGATGATTTACTTGATACTCTTAAAAATAATAGATCAAAACCTAGAATACCATTTGGATCATTAGTGGAACTTGGAATAATTAAGCCAGGTACTAACATTTTTGATAATAAGAAAAAAATTAATGCAAAAATTTTGGCTGATGGAAGTATAAAGCATAACCAATCTGAGGGATCTATTCATAAAGTTGCAGCTACTATTTTAGGTGCTGAAAGTTGCAATGGATGGACATATTGGCATTGTGATATTAATGGCAGAATATATCCATTAGACTACTTGAGACAAAGATTAATCTCAAAAAATTAATTATTGTAAATTTTTCCTAAATAATTTTCTAAGAATTTTTTGTTCTTAGTTAATATTTTTAATCCTATATTCCTAAAGAACACAATAATTGGATTTGATACATGAAAAGCAAATTGATTTAATTTTGATCTATTATTAATCATTTTTATTCTTGAAACTCTATTAATATAATAATCACTTTTGCTACTTATTATGCTTTCAAATAATTCTGATGCACCTTCAATAGATTGCGAGGCTCCTTGTGCAAAAGAAGGTGGAAAGGCAAAAAAGGCGTCTCCAACAAGATGAATATTTTCATCTGATTTATGAAAATCTTTACTAACAAAAACTGGGAAGCACTTTATATTATTTAGGTTATTTAAAATTGAAGAAGAAATTTTATTTTGTAATTTGTTTTTAATTTCATTGATAAAAACTTTTTCTTCAAAAAGGCCATAGTTTTTAAGCTCATTTGCGGTTAGATGATGCTTTAAAACTCCAATAAAATTCAATTCTCCACTACCATTATCAATTGGATAAATAACATAATGAAAATCAGGACCTACAAATAAAGAAATGTTCATTTCATTTAAACTAATTAAGTTAGCACGTGGGATTTTACCTCTAATTGCAATACAATTATTATAAATTGGTTTAATTTGATTATTAGAAATTAAGGATTTTCCTTTAGAAAAAATACCATCAGATATAATTAGGTGGTCACAATTAAAATTTTGATTGTTGTTAAAAGTTAAATTTATTTGATCATTTTTTTTTTCGATTTTCTCAATGCTATGTTCACATTTTACAACCTGCTCATCTAGTCTATTTTTTAAAAATTCAACTAATACAGATCTTTTCATTGTGGTGTATTTACAATCTTCAGAATTATATTCAGAAATATTCAAATCAGATATTTTTTTTTGATTTTTAATCTCATAAAAATCAATTTTTTCAGGATTAAACTTTTCCTTCTTTTCTATTTCATTAAATCCAATTTTGTTTAAAAGCTTGATACTATTGGTCGAAAGTTGGATACCATACCCCTCATCTAACTCTATTGAGTGCTTTTTTTCAAATATTGTAACTTTATAATTGTGATTTTCTTTAAATAAATTAGCAATAAACAAACCTGAAATTCCTGCTCCTATAATTCCAATTTTTTTCATTTATTACTTTCTAGGTATCTAACAATTCTTTTTGTAAAAGTTGGTAATGTGTAATTTTTTAACTTCTTAGGGTCGATCCAATGAGAAGTTGGCAATGAACCTGCTTTATTCTCATGTCTCTCATGTTTAATTTTTATATTCATATTCATATTTGACATCTTAAAATTAACTATATCAGTTGATCTTATAGGCTTTGATAATTCTTGCATGGGAAAAATACTAAAATTTTTCAAAAAATTAAATTTAGTATTTTTAATTAAAAGATATTTACTTTTATCTTTATAAACTTTTAACAAATAATATTTATTGTTATTCTTTTTTTTGATTTTAGTAAGTAGGAAATCTTTTTTTTTTAAAGCAATACACTTATTTGAAATTGGACATTTTTCACAATGAGGATTATTTGGTTTGCATATTAAAGCTCCTAGTTCCATTAAAGCTTGAGCATAATCACTTGCTCTATTTGAATGCCCAAAGATTTTTTTTTTCTCTATTAAATTCTCTTTATTAATTTCATTTTCTTTTTTTAAATATAAATATCTTTTAAGAACTCTTTCAATATTTCCATCTAAAGGAATTATAGGTTTGTTGAAAGCTATAGCTGATATCGCACTTGCGGTATAATCACCAATGCCTGGAAGAGATTTTAATTCGTAGTAGTTTCTTGGAAGTTTTTTATCAAATTTTTTAATAATTAATAGAGCAGTTTTTTTTAAGTTTCTAACCCTAGAATAGTAGCCAAGCCCCTCCCAAAGCTTAATCAGTTTTTGATTTTCGAAATTTGCTAAAGTCTCTAAGTCAGGAATATTTTTTATAAATTTATTAAAGTAAGGGATTACTGTTGCTACCTGAGTTTGCTGTAACATAAATTCACTAACTAATGTGTAATATTGCTTTTTTTTATCAGAGACTTTTTTTCTCCAGGGTAAAACTCGCTTATTTAAGTCATACCAATTAAGAATTTTTTTTGTTATTATTTGATCTTTCATATGCAATTTAAAAATAATACTAAGCAGAGAAATGTTTCCATTCAAGGCTTAAGATCTTTTAAAGACACTTTGCCAAAAAATGTAAAAAGGATTATTAATAAAAAAGGTCACATTTATTCAGAAACCCTGAGCAATTGGAAATTCCTTGTAGGTGACAAGTTATTCAAGTGCTGCTATCCAAAAACATTTAAAAGTCCGAATAAATTTGGTGTAAGCACATTAGTGATAATGGTCAAAAGAGGCCACGAAGTTGACATAGAATATTCCAAAAAAGATATTTTAAATAAGATAAATGCTTATTTTGGTTATGAAGTTGTTGAGAAACTTAAATTCATTAGTTTTGATGATGAACAAAAAGTTTCCACTAAACCAGAAATTAATAAGAAAAATGTGACAATAAATAGATATAAAGACAAAATCAGCGATGTTAAAAATGAAAAAATCAAACAATCATTATTAGAACTAACTAAAGTGTTTAAAAAAAAATGAAAAAAATTTTAATAATTTCAATATTTTTTTTCTTCAGTACTTTAAGTGCTCAAGCTGAGGAAATTAAAAGAATTCTTGTAGGAAATAAGAGTGCAAAAATATCGATTATTGCTTTTGAATCTTTGACTTGTAGCCACTGTGCTAACTTTCATAAAGATGTCTATCCTTTATTAAAAAAAGAATATTTAGATACAGGTTTAGCTAAAATTGAATTTAGACATTTTCCACTAGATATTGCTGCTTTTAATGCATCAAAAGTTGCCCAATGTAAAAATGATGGGAACGCAGAGATATTGGAAAGTTTATATGCTAATCAACAAAAGTGGATAAAAGGAAGTTCAGTTGAGGAAGCAAATATTAATCTAAAAAAATTTTTATCGACACAAGGTTTCAACATTGATTTTGAAAGCTGTATTAACAACAAGCAAATTGAAGATTTTGTATTAAATGACCGAATCGATGGAGCTAAAAACTTCAAAGTAAATGCTACCCCTACGATAATAATTAATAACGAAAAGTTTGATAAAACCCTAAATTACAAAAATTTAAAAAAAGCTCTTGAAAAACTGATATAAGTTTATTCATGGAGTTTAAAAAAATCCAATTAAATGGATTTAAATCTTTTGCAGAAAAAGCTGACTTTTTAATCGAAGATGGCTTAACTGGTATTGTTGGACCTAACGGGTGTGGAAAATCTAATATAGTTGAATCTCTAAGGTGGGCAATGGGAGAAACATCTGCAAAAAGCATGCGTGGATCCGGAATGGAAGATGTAATTTTTTCAGGTACTTCAAATAAAGCTTCAAAAAATATTGCTGAAGTTACGATAGAAGTTGAAAATAAAGATAAAGAAGGTCCAGTTCAGTATCGAGAGCATGATCAATTTCAAATTAAAAGAAAAATAGAAAAAGATAAAGGTTCTAAATTTTATATTAATGGTAAAGAAGTTAGAGCTAGAGATGCTCAAATGTTTTTTGCTGATCTATCTACAGGTGCACATTCTCCTTCAATGATTAGTCAAGGAAGAATTGGAGCTTTAGTAACTGCAAAACCTACAGATCGAAGAGCAATATTAGAGGAAGCTGCAGGTATTTCTGGGTTGCATGTGAGAAGACATGAAGCTGAATTAAGATTGGGAGCTGCAGAAAACAATCTTAAAAGAGCTGATGAGCTAAGAAGACAACAAGAAAAACAATTAGCAAATCTTCAAAAACAGGCAGAGGAAGCTACAAAATACAAACTTATCTCTGAAGAAATAAAAAAAATTGAGGCTGGTTTATATTATTTGAAATTAATTGAGATAGACAAAGAAATCAGAATAGAAAATGAAATAAATAACGAAGCTGAAGGCGAAGTTGATGGATTTAATACTAAAATATCAGAGCTAGAAAGTTTAATTAAACTTTCAACTGATAAAGTTTCACCACTTAGAGAAAAAAATATAGAAAATTTGTCAAGAATTCAAAGACTTAATCTAGAGCTTCAAAGTTTAGATGAAGAAAACACAAGAACCCAAGATGAAATCGAAACTATTAAAAACTCAGTTCAAACTCTTGATGACGATATCGCTAGAGAAAAAGGAATAATTATCGACGCTAACTCTAATGAAAAACGACTAAAAGAGGAAAAATCAGATTTGATAGAGACAGATTCTAAATATTTTGAAACAGAAAAACTTTCTAATGAAGAGCTTGAGATGGCAAAAGATAGATTAAAAGATGAGCAAAAAGCTGTTGATGATGTAATAAATAGCCTTGCTGACCAGACGATCAACATTAGCTTGGGCCCAATTAAAAATGTCCAAATTTCAATCCATAGGGTTAAAGAATTAATTGATAGTAATGAAATTAATCAGGCAGTTACTTTACTAGACAGATGTAATATGGAGCTTAATAATTTTTTAAATGACTTAAAAGATGACAAATCTAGAAATGAATTATTAAGTGTCAATGAAAAATCTCAAAATATAAAATTACTCCAAGAAAAATATGCTGATGCTTATAGTAAAAATCAATCTATTAAAAATGAGTCTATAAAAAGGAACGAAAGAATTAAAACTATTGAGACTGAAATTGAAAGTTGGAAAAATTTATTATCAAATTCAGAAAAAATGGTTTCAGAACTTACTGAAAGAAAAAATAAATTGTCATCTCAATTGAGTGATTTAGAAAATCAACCAAGAGTTCAGGCTGAAAGGAAAGGTCAAATTTCAGAAAATTTGAGAATTTCTGATCAGGAAAAAATTGATAACGAGCTAATTATTGATGAAACTGACAAAAAAATTGAAACCTTAAGAGATGAATTAAACGAAATTCAAGAGCAATCAATACAAATCAGAGAAAGAAAAGCTAGTTCAGGAGCAACTATTGAAGGTCTTCAAAAAAGAAAAGGAGATTTATTAGACCGTATAAGTTCTGAACTGAAACTTAATGAAGAAAATATTTTAGAGAATTCAAATTTAAATGGTGTTGATGAGCTCCCCAACGCTGTTGATCAAGAAGATGCGTTGGATAAAAAGAAGCAAGAAAGAGAAAGGTTTGGCTCTGTAAATTTAAAAGCAGACGAAGAAACTAATAAATACGAGGAAGAGATTAAGAAAATGGAGCAAGATCGAGCAGATTTAGTAACAGCTATTGTAAAATTAAAAGATAGCATAAATGAGCTTAATCAAAAAGGACGTGAAAGATTAATAGAGGCTTTTGAGAAAGTTAATAGAAAGTTTAATGAGGTCTATACAAAATTGTTTAATGGAGGAAATGCAAAATTAGATTTGGTTGACTCTGATGATCCTCTTGAGGCTGGATTAGAGATGTTGGTAAGCCCTCCTGGAAAAAGATTACAATCAATAACCTTATTATCTGGGGGAGAACAAGCACTAACGGCACTTTCATTGATCTTCGCAGTATTTTTAACTAACCCATCTCCAATTTGTGTTTTAGACGAGGTTGATGCTCCACTGGATGACGCAAATGTAACAAGATTTTGCAGTCTACTTGAAGAGTTGACTAAAATAACAAATACTAAATTTATCATTGTAACTCATCATGCATTAACCATGTCTAAAATGAATAGATTATATGGGGTAACTATGCCTCAAAAGGGTATTAGTCAGTTAGTTGCTGTTGATTTACAAAAAGCAGAGACTATGGTTGCCTAAACTATACAAATGCCAAAAGATCCATTAAAAACTCGCCTAGAGATTGCAAAAAACAAGATTTCTAGGAAAAATCTTTTTGATAAAAAAAATAATCCCTCACCTATTGGAACGGCCTTTAAATTAAGCACTGAACTGGTAGCTGCAGTTGCTGTAGGGACAATTATTGGGTTTATTTTTGACAAGACCTTTGGTACTAAACCCTGGTTTATATTAATATTTTTTTTTGTGGGAGTAGTTGCGGGAATAACAAACGTGATTAGATCTGCAAAAAATATGCAAAAATAAATACTTATGGCAGCAAATCCTATGTCTCAATTCGATGTCTATCGAATTGGACCTGAAATAAAAGTTGGAGCATTTGATATATCTTTTACAAACGCTAGTTTGTTTATGATTATTAGTACAGTTTCGATTTTACTAGTGTTTAACTTGGGCTCAAAAAGAAATTCGGTATTGCCAAATAAAATGCAGTTACTTGCAGAACTTAGTTATACGTTTGTTGCAAAAATGATAAGTGATACAGCCGGATCAAAGGCAAAACCTTATTTTGCTTTTATATTTTCTTTATTCATGTTTGTTCTATTTTGTAACATGTTTGGCATGATCCCTTACACATTTACAGTAACAAGTCATATAATCGTTACATTTATTTTGGCGTCGTTTATTTTTATTGGAGTGACTATTATTGGCTTTATTAAACATGGTTTTGGTTATTTAAAATTATTTGTACCTAGCGGGGTACCAGCAGTGTTACTACCGTTAATAGTAGTTATAGAAATTATATCCTATTTAAGTAGACCAATAAGTTTATCAGTTCGATTATTTGCGAATATGATGGCTGGTCACACAATGATGAAAGTTTTCGGAGGCTTTGTGATAAGTCTCGGATTAGTCGGTGGTTGGCTTCCACTGAGTTTTTCAGTTGCATTAACAGGTTTAGAGATCTTAGTTGCTTTTCTTCAAGCTTATGTTTTTGCAATCTTAACCTGCATCTATTTGAATGATGCATTAAATTTACACCATTAATTAACCAAGGAGGAAATAATGGAATTAGAAGCAGCAAAAATGATCGGTGCTGGTTTAGCAGCAATTGCTTTAGCAGGAGCCGGTGTGGGTATTGGAATAATTTTTGGAAATTATTTGTCTGGAGCGATGAGAAATCCCTCTGCAGCACAAAAACAGTTTCCTAATTTACTTTTAGGTTTCGCTCTTGCGGAAGCTACAGGATTATTTGGATTAGTGGTTGCATTAATCATTTTATTTGCGTTTTAAATTAATGATTAAAAAAATATATTTTCAGTCTATATTTTTTAGCTTCTTATTTTTTAAAGAAGCTTTTGCAGCTGAAAGCGGAGGTATGCCTCAATTAAATCCCGAGTTTTGGATTTCCCAAATTTTTTGGTTAATACTTACTTTTGGAATTATGTATTTTATTTTATCTAAATTCATACTACCAAAAATTAGTAATAATTTAGAGTCTAGGAAATCTCAAATATTAGAAAATATTGAGGCTGCAGAAAAACAAAGAGAAGATAGTGAGACTAAGCTCAAAGAATATGATGAAATCTTATTAAAAAGCAAAATGGAGGCTAAAAGTATATTTAATCAGGCAAGAGAAAAAGCTTTAAAAGATATAGGTTCTAAGAAAGAAGTATTAGATCGACAGATTGATGCAGAAATCATTAAAGCTGAAAAAGAAATAAAGGAATTAAGAGTAAAAGCTCCAGATAAAATAAATAAAATAGCAATAGAAACTTCCTCAGAACTTTTAGAAAAACTTATTGGATCTGAAATAAACAGTAGCAGCATATCCGCTATTGTTAATGATTTATCAAAAAGAAATGGGGATAAATACTATGGTAATTGATGCAACATTTTGGGTAGCAGTATCATTTGTAATTTTTTTTGGTGCTTTAATTTATTTAAAAATTCCACAAAAAGTTTCTCAAATTTTAGATAAAATGATTTCAGAGATTAAAAATGAAATCAATGAGAGTGAAAAATTAAGAACTGAGGCAAAAAATTTGCTAGATAATTCACAAAAAAAATTAGATACAGCTCAAACGGTTAGTAATGAAATTTTAGATGAAGCAAAAAAAGACTCGGATAGATTGGTAATAGAATTGAACGACAAGTTTCACAAATCTTCTGAAATCAAAAAAAATCTAGCAGAAAATAAAATAAGTCAAATGAAAGAAGCAGCTATCAAAGAAATAAAAGACGCTTCAATTAAAATAGCAGTGGACTCTGTTAAAAAAATTATATCCACATCAGTAGATAAATCAAAACTTGATGCTGTATTTCAAAAAAATTTAGATGAGACTAAAGAGCAGCTAAAAAAAATTAACTCATAATACACTTACAATTTTCCAAAAAAACTATAAATTATTAATATGAATTCTATAGTTATTGGATCTGGATTTGGGGGAATTGCTGCAGCTTTAAGGCTAAAAGCAAAAGGCCACCAAGTTAAATTAATTGAAAAGCATCCTGATCTAGGGGGTAGAGCCAGGGTATTTAAAAAAAATGGTTTTATATTTGATGGTGGACCAACTGTAATTACAGCACCGTATTTGATTAATGAGTTATTTGAATTATTTCAAAAAAATCCAAAAAACTACATTGAGTTATCTCCCCTTAAAATTTGGTACCAATTCATTTTTGAAGATAAATCTAAATTTAACTATTCTGGTGATGAGGCTAATATGATTAAACAGATAGAACATATTAATAAAGATGATGTTGAGGGATATAAAAAATTAGTAAATTTCACAAAAAAAATTTTTGATAAAGGTTTCACAGAGTTAGCAGATGTTCCTTTTGATAAACCTTTTACAATGCTGCAACAACTTCCAGCGCTCCTTAAACTTAAAAGCTATAAATCAGTTTACTCATTAGTATCTTCATTCATAAAAAATGAGAAATTAAGAAGAGTGCTAAGCATGCATCCACTTTTAGTAGGAGGTAATCCATTTACCACTACTTCAATTTATGGACTAATACTTTACTTAGAGAAAAAATGGGGAATCCATTATTCTATGGGGGGAACAGGAAATATTATTAAAGGTCTAGAAAAACTTATGCTTGAGGAAGGAATTGATATAATCAAAAATAGTGAGGTAACTGAGATCATTTCAAAAAGTAATAAAATTACTGGTGTGAAATTAAATGACCAAGAAATTATTGATGCTGAAAACGTTGTTTGTAATGCAGATCCACCTGCTTTTTACGAAAAGATGTTAAAAAAAAATGGTCAAGGCTCTTTTATTTTTAATTGGAAAAAGGAAAGAATGGAATATTCAATGGGTCTTTTCGTTTACTATTTTGGAACCAAAAAAATTTATTCAAACGTTGAACATCACACAATTAAGTTTGGCAATAAATATAAAGAACATCTGGAAGATATTTTTAATAATAAGAAATTAAATAATGATATTAGCTATTATCTTCATAGACCCTCTGCAACAGATAAAACAATGGCACCTGAAGGAAATGACTGTTTCTATGTTCTTGTTCCAGTTCCAAATAATCAATCTAAAATTGATTGGAAAACTGAAGGTGAAAATATGAAAAATTTAGTAATTGATAAAATGGAAAAAGATTTGATGCCAAATCTTAGAGAAAATATTGCAGCTGATTTTTATTTAACGCCAGATTATTTTGAAAAAGAATTAAATACAAAATTTGGGTCTGGATTTTCAATTCAACCTAAATTCACTCAATCTGCGTATTTTAGATTTCATAATAAATCTGAAATTTATGATGGACTATATTTTGTAGGTGCTGGAACACATCCAGGAGCTGGGGTACCTGGTGTGTTATCCTCAGCAAAAGTCTTGGATAAATTACTTTAATGTCTGCTAAAAACTATCTAGCAACATACGCAAAATCTTTTAACTGGGCTGGTTTTTTTTTACCAAAAGATACTTATAAAAAATGTTCAGACCTTTACGATTTTTGTAGAGTAGCTGATAATATTGCTGATGATGAAAATACTATTGAGGCCAAGATAGAAGAGTTTAAAAAATTTAAAAATAATTTCGAAAATAAAAATTTTAAGGATCCAGTAATTAAAAATATTTGGGAAATAATTTCTGAATATAATATTTCAGTTGAAATTATTCACGATTTATTTGACGGTATTAATTCAGATATTAAAGAGCAAGTAAAATTAAATACAAAAAAAGAATTATTACTTTATTCTTATCGAGTAGCAGGTACCGTAGGATTAATGATGGCTAAAATACTAAGAGTAAGTAAAAAAAATTCTTTAAAATCTGCTATCGATCTTGGGATCGCTATGCAATTAACTAATATTTCAAGAGATGTAATTGAGGATTTAAATAATAATAGAATCTACATTGATAAAAATTTTGAAAATATAAAATCTACAATTGAATTATCAGAAAAGTTTTATGACAATTCTTTTTACTCAATTAAAGAAATCCCCTTATCTTTTAGATTTTCTATTTTAGTTGCAAGAAGAATTTATAGAAAAATTGGATATAAAATTTTAAACAAAAAAAATTTTGAAAATTACAAAAGATCAGGAAAAATTTATGTAACTAAATTAGAAAAAGTAGTTGAAACTATTTTTTCAAGTTTTGACCTAATAAAACTGATATTAACAAATAAAAATGATGATAATATTCAGCATGATCATTTTTTAATTAATGAAGAAATAGACTTAAATGAAAGAATTTGATTATATAATTATTGGAGGTGGTTGTGCAGGATTATCTTTAGCATATGAATTAGAAATCTATGAAAAGTTAAAAGATAAAACTTTAGCAATAATCGAGCCCAGAAGTGAATATAAAAGAGATAAAACATGGTCTTTTTGGAAAGTTATTCCACACAATTTTGAAGACTGTGTAATAAAAAGTTGGGAAAATTTTACTGTTAATTCTCCTAATAAAGTAAAATATTTAGAGTGTAAAAAAACTCCATATCAAAGTATCGATAGTGGAACCTTTTATCAAAAAATTTTAAAACGTTTACAAAAAAATAAAAATATTTTTTTTTTTAAAAATATTAATGAAATCTCTACATTAAATTCTGTAGTTTTTAATAGTGTAAGCAACCAAAAGGATAACAATAATAATTTATGGCAGCACTTTTGTGGAATTGAAGTTGAAACTGATAAAGATTTTTTTGATGATGAGATTTTTAACTTGATGGATTTTGCTTGTGAACAAAGAAATAGAGTTCACTTCTTTTACACACTCCCTTTTTCAAAAAGAAAAGCTTTGATAGAAACTACTTGGATTTCAGAGATTAATAATGAGAAACTCAAAGACTACGATCAACAAATTGATGATTATTTAGCAAATCACCTAAATATAAGAAATTGTAAAGTGAATTATAAAGAAACAGGAGCTATTCCTCTTTTTAGAGCTAATAATTTAAAAAAATCAAAAGAAATAAATATAGGCACAGCTGGAGGTATGACAAGATTGAGCACTGGATATACTTTTTTGAATATACAAGAACAAAGTAAATATATCAGAGAAAATATAGAAAGAATCACTGATGTTAAATTATTTAAAATTAAAAAAAAATATGAATTCTTAGATAAAATTTTCTTGAAAGTTCTAAAAAATAATCCAGCTCAAATGGGGCAAATATTTTATAAATTATTTAATAGTTCACCAAGTGGAGTAATTAATTTTTTATCTAATAAGAGTAATTTTAAAGAAGATTTAGGAATTATTTCTAAAATGCCTAAATGGATATTCTTGAAAGAATTATTTTGAGATGAATAATCAGATAAAAAAAATTAATTTATATCACTCATTAATTTTTTTTTTATTTTGTAATATATTTTCCGTTACTATTTTTAAATTAAGTAATTTAAACATCTCTACTTTATTTTGTTTACTACTTATTTTAATTATAGGCGTATCTCATGGTGCCCTAGATCATATTAAGGGTAAAAAGCTTTTAACAATTTTAAATATCAAAAAATTTTATATTTTTTATTTAATATATATATTAATATCTCTATCAGTGATATTGATATGGACAATAGTACCATCTATTACCTTAATAATTTTTTTAACAGTTGCTTCATTTCATTTTGGTAAAGAGGATACATATTTTTTAATAAATAAAAGTTCAAACCTAACCTCAATACTTTATTTTTTCAGAGGTTTGTTAGTTATTATCTCTCCTTTGTACTTCAATTTTGATGAGACGGTGGTGATATTTAAAATGTTGCTGATCAATAATGAACAATTTTATTCAAGTTTGAGCTTTATTGAAAATTTTAAAATAATTGAAATAGCTATTGGTTTAAGTGCACTGTCGAGTATCACTTTATTTTTAATTGAGTTTAACTTTAAAAAATTTGTAATTTTTTTGGATTTCTTCTCAATTATAATTTTAAATTATTACTTATCTCCATTAGTTGCATTTACCGTGTACTTTTGTTTTTTACATTCTATTAGACACATAATCTCACTTGCTATTGAAATAGATAACACCAATCTAAAAAATGGTTTTAAATTATTTGTTAAAAAAGCTTTTCCCTTAACAGTTTTAACTGCTATTTTCTGTTTAGTGGGTCTTTATTTCCTAAATAATGTCTATGAGTTAAATAGTGCAATATTAAAAATTATTTTTATAGGTTTGGCGTCTTTAACCTTTCCACATATATTGCTGGAATATTTTTTAGAAAAAAATGAAAAATAAAAAATTAAATATCCTTTTATCTGCTCCTCGTGGATTTTGTGCAGGTGTTGAACGAGCAATAGAAATTGTTGAAAAATCAATTCATAAATTTGGTTCTCCAGTCTATGTTCGTCATGAAATTGTTCATAACAAACACGTAGTTGATGATCTAAAAAATAAAGGTGCCATATTTGTAGAAGAGCTTGAAGAGATTAAAGACAAAACGAGACCCGTTATTTTTTCGGCTCATGGTGTACCAAAAAAAATACCAGAAGATGCAAAAAACTATAAAATGACTTATGTTGATGCAACATGTCCTTTAGTTTCAAAAGTACATAGAGAAGCAGAAAATCTGAACAAAGCTGGATATCATATTATTTTAATTGGACACGAAAACCATCCAGAAGTTATTGGAACTATGGGGCAGCTCCCAAATGGTGCGGTAAGACTAATTCAGAATGAGGATGAGGCTAAAAATTATCATAATGAAAAATATGATAAAATTGCCTATATAACTCAAACGACATTATCAGTAGATGATACCAAAGAAATTATAAAAATTTTAAAGGACAAATTTCCATCAATGAAAGAACCAATGAAGGAAGATATTTGTTATGCCACAACTAATAGGCAGACTGCTGTTAAAAATATTGCCAAAAAATGTGAAATGTTTTTTGTAATCGGAAGTAGAAATTCCTCAAATTCCGTAAGATTAGTTGAAGTTGCAAAAAAATCTGGATGTGAAAATGCACATTTAATTCATTCAGAAAGTGAAATTCCATATAATGAAATAGAAAAGTTTAGTACTATAGGTATTTCGTCAGGTGCATCTGCTCCGGAAATTTTAGTTGAAAATTTCATAAATGCATTAAAAAAAAAATTTACTGTAAAGATAAATGAAGTTGAAATAATAAAAGAGAATGTAGTTTTTAAAGTCCCCAACAAATTAAATTAGATGGCTGTTTATACAAAAATAGACAAAGATGATATTAAGCTAATAAACAATAAGTTTGATATTGATAAAATCGTAAGTTTCCAAGGGATTAAGCAAGGAATTGAAAATACAAATTATTTATTAAAATCAAAAAATGAAAAATTTATCTTAACTATTTTCGAAAAAAGAGTTTCAAAAAAAGAGGTTCCCTTTTTTATGAAACTAATGGATAATTTAAACAGATCTAAGATAAATTGTCCAAAACCTCTAAGAACCAAAAATAATAGTTATCTGATAAAATTGAAAAAAAAGACTGCCTGTATTGTCTCTTTTTTGGATGGAAAAGATAAAAAAAGACTTAATATCAAAGATTGTTACGCTGTTGGCAAAATTGCTGCACGAATGCATTTGGTTACAAGAAAACTAAAACTATATCGTAAAAATTCTATGGGTATTAAAAATCTTAATCCTTTACTAAAAAGTATTAACTTTAAACGTAATAAATTCTCAAAATTAGATTTTTTTTTAAAAAATAATTTAAAGGATATTAATCGATATTGGCCAAAAAAATTACCCCACGGAATCATTCATGGAGATTTGTTTATAGATAATATTTTTTTTAAGAAAAATAAACTTTCTGGAATTATAGATTTCTATTTCGCTGGAAACGATTATTTTATGTATGAGATTGCAATTTGTATTAATGCTTTGTGTTTTGATTTAAAGGGTAAAAAATTTTTAATTAATAAACGAAAAATCAAAAGTTTAATTAAAGGCTATGAAAGTATTAAGAAAATTTCTTCTCGAGAAAAAAAAGCTATTAATGTCCTATGTAGAGGAGCAGCTTTACGTTATTTATTAACTAGACTTTACGATTATTCTAATACTCCTAAAACTGCTTTGATTAAAATAAAAAATCCTAACGAGTATTATGAAAAACTTCTTGCTCATAATAGATTGCATTCTCATAAGGATTATTTATCCAGATGATAAAAATTTATACAGATGGTTCCTGCCTATCAAATCCAGGCAATGGGGGGTGGGCTGCAATAATTAATATTAATGGTGAAATTAAAAAAATTAGTGGTAAAGAAAAAAATACTACCAATAACAGAATGGAACTTATGGCTCCTATAAACGCATTAAAAAATATGAGTCCAAAAGATCCTATAGAAATTTTTACAGACTCAAAATATGTAAAAAACGGAATAACCGAATGGATTAATACTTGGGTATTAAATAATTGGAAAACTTCAAAAAAAGAAGATGTTAAGAACAAAGATTTATGGATTGAGTTATATAAATTAAATCAATCTTTAAATGTAAAATGGAATTGGGTTAAGGCACATGCGGGTGACCCTCTAAATGAAGAAGTAGATATGTTGGCTAAAGAAGCAGCTAATTTAAATTGAGTCTAAAAAATTTTCTGCTGCTGACATCTCACAAGTCGCAGTATCTTCCTCAGCTTTTATTTTAGCTGCAATATTATTTTCAACAAGCATGGTATATCTTGCTGATCTCATTCCTTGACCTCTGTCAAATCTATCAATATCTGCACCAATTAATTTAGTAAATTCACAGTATGGATCTGCTGCCATAAAAATCTTGTCCTCTACCTTTTGACTATCACCCCAAGCTTTCATTACATTTGGATCATTTACTGAAACACAAATAATTTTGGTAATCCCTTTTTTTTTAGCATCTTCAAAATTGTTAACATAACCTGGCAAATGTTTAGCAGAGCAAACTTTAGTAAAAGCTCCAGGAACCCCTATAACTATTGTTTTATTATTATTAAACAACTCAGATGTAGATATTTTTTTTGGAGCACCAGTTTCGTCTAAATAGTAAAATTCTGAATTTGGAATTTTATCTCCCTCTTTAATTTTCACTTAATTTTTCCTAAAATATATTGTTTAATTTCTTTGAGATTATTTTCAATTATACCATAATTTTCTTTCTCATCCAAAATAAACTTTAATTCATTTGGTAAATCAGATTTCAAGTTTATAGCCTTTAAAATTGCATCTGGAAATTTACATGGGTGTGCAGTTGCAAGAACAATATTGTTTCCTTTTAAATTATGTTTATCAAAAGCTCCATACCCTATAGCGGTGTGTGGATCTAAAACCATATTAAATTTTTCATAAATATTTTTTATCACATCTAGTGTTTCCTGCTCACTCATTCTTGCCGACAAAAAATCTTGATTAATTTTTTTTAATTTCTCATCGTCGATTGAATATTTACCATTCTGTTTAATGGTTTTCATATCATCTAAAGTTTGTGAACTATCATGATTATTTAAATCATAAATTAATCTCTCAAAATTACTTGCAATTTGAATGTCCATACTTGGCGAAATAGTTTCAGAGACATATTCAGCCTCATATTTACCTTTTGAAATAGCTCTATGTAAAATGTCGTTTTGATTTGTGGCTACTATTAATTTATTAATTGGAAGACCCAACTTCTTTGCCAAATAACCTGCGTATACATCTCCAAAATTTCCAGTTGGTACTGAAAAATTTATTGGCTGATTGTCATCCTCGGCTAAAAAATAACAATAAAAATAATATACACTTTGCGCAATAATTCGGGCCCAATTAATTGAATTAACACCAGACATGTTTATCTGATTAGAAAATTCTTTATCTGAAAACATGGATTTAACCAAATTTTGACAATCATCGAAGTTACCTTTTACAGCAATATTGAATACATTCTCATCTTTTCCAGTTGTCATTAATTTTCTTTGAACAGGTGAAATACGGTTATAAGGATGTAGAACAAATATATTTAAGTTTTTTTTTCCTTTAATTGCATCTATGGCAGCTGCACCAGTATCTCCTGATGTAGCAACTACAATATTAATCTTTTCATTTTCATTATTTAAATAAAATTCATAAAAATTACCCAAGAGTTGCATTGCAACATCTTTAAAAGCTAAGGTTGGACCATGAAACAATTCAAGCACGGAACGGTCACCCACTTTAATAAGATCAATAACATTATCTTTTCTGAAAACTGAGTAGGATTTTTCTATTATTTTACTTAACTCTCCTTCTGAAGTAAAATTACCAATAAATGGATGAATAATTTTTTTTGCTAAATCTGAATAATTTAGTTTTTTAAAATCACTAATTTCAGATTCTGAATATTTGTGTAAAGTCTCTGGGATAAAAAGACCACCATCATCAGCAAGGCCTTTAATAAAAACATCTTTAAATTCAAAGTTTTTTGATTTGTCTCTTGTGCTTATATACTTCATCTAATAATTTTTTTTTCTAAAATATAGATATATTAAAAGAATTGAAATCGCCATTGAAAACCAAGTAATTGCATACTTTTTATGATTGTTTGAAATTTTTGCAGTGATCACTCTTGGTTTTGGAATTTTATAGTTTCCATTTAAATAAATAATATAATTAGAAAATTTTCTTCCAGTCTGATTAAAAATGTCATCTCTATCAAGGGTGAACCAATAATTTTTTTTAATTTCATTTTGGGGCTTAAACATACTTGACTTAGATTGTAACATTAAAGTTCCAAGTATTTCATTTTGATTGATTTGATTGATTTCTGGTAGATCTTTTTTATCAAAAGGTATCCAGCCTCTGTTAATTAAAAAGTTTTCATTTTCAATCAATATTGGATTCACTACTTCAAACCCAGGTTTTCCTTTTTCATTCAAATGATATAAGTAAATTTGATTATCAAAATCAATTTGACCTGAGGTTTTTATTCTTAAATAGTTTTTTTTATTGGTTTGAGTTAATTCTACAGGATCATTTTTTAGAGAATTTTCAATTTGATTTATTAAATCTAGCTTCCAATTTAGTCTATAAATTTGCCAAAAACCTAATGAGAGAAGTATAAGAATTATAAACCAAACAAATACTGAAAATAAAAATTTATTCTTCAAGAGTTGTATATTAACTTCCCCAAATATAAATGGCAGCAAATAAGAATAACCAAACTACATCAACAAAATGCCAGTACCAAGCTGCTGCTTCAAATCCAAAATGATGGTCTTTAGTAAAGTGACCTAATTTTCCTCGCCATAAACAAACAGCTAAAAATATTGTTCCAACTATTACGTGAAATCCGTGGAAACCTGTAGCCATATAAAAAACTGCTCCATAAATGTGCCCTGAATAATCAAAAGTGGCATGATGATATTCATATGCTTGTAGTAATGTAAAAAAGAAACCAAGAACAACTGTTGCAGTTAATCCTTGAATAAATCCTTTTCTATCACCTTCAAGTAAAGAATGGTGAGACCATGTAACTGTAGTTCCAGATAACAATAATACTAAGGTATTAATTAGTGGGATATCCCATGGATCAAATGTTTCTATATCTTTTGGCGGCCAAACATTTCCAACAAATTCATTTGGAAATAGACTAATATCAAAGTAAGCCCAGAACCAAGCAACAAAGAACATTACTTCTGATGCAATAAATAATGTCATTCCATAACGGTGATGAATTTGTACAACAGGGGTATGATGACCTTGATGCTCTGCTTCAATCACAACATCTCTGAACCACATGTAGGCTCCGTAAATAACTAATGCCAGTCCAAGATACATTCCCCATGAAACATCGTTATGCATGTAAAAAATTGTACCTATTGCTAATACTAAACATGAAAAGGATACATAGATAGGCCAAGGACTTGGATCTACTAAGTGATAGTCGTGTTTTTTTTCAGCTGACATTTTTCGTGATTATGATTGTTTATAGTAATCTGTCGAGAAAAAAGTATACGACATAGTTACATCCTGTAAATTTTTTACTGTTGGATCATTTACAAGTTCTGGGTCTAAATAAAAAGTCATAACATAAGTTGCTTTTTCTCCAGCTTTTAATTCTTGCTTTTCAAAACAAAAACAACCTAATTTACTATAATATTTTCCAAAACTTGAGGGTGATACATTAAAGGTAGCAACTCCATAAGTGGTGTCATCACCATAATTTTCTACCTCAAATTCTATTTTGTTAACTTGACCAACTTTAACATCCATTACATTAGATTTTGCTTTAAAATCCCACGTGAGATTATTTACATTAGTATCAAATCTAACACTTACAATTTTATCTAAAACCATTTTTGGCGGCTCTTTAGAAACTTGTGTTGTTCCTCCAAAACCAGTCACTCTACAAAATAAATCATAAAGTGGCACCGCAGCAAAAGACAGGCCTAGCATTAAGCAGAATATTCCTGCAAGCAGTATTGGCGTTAATGTTTTTTTCTTAATCATATCTGTCTATCAAAAACTCCAACATTATATAAAGTAAATACAAACAAGAAAACCATAAAAGCTAAGATTGCTATCGCAGTTAAAATATTCTTTTTTTTTGTTTTTTTGTCTGGTGTCATCATAAAATTTTATCGATCAAAAAAAGAACGAATATCAAAAATAAATATAAAATTGAATATCCAAAAATAGTTTTTGCTTTCTTTGAGTTGAATTTATTTTTCTTAAATTTGTAAAGTTCCAAACATAGAAAGTTATAGTAAAGTGTTAAAACTAAAGATGGTAGTAAAAAAACTAGACTAACAAAGCCAATAGCATACGGCAAGATAATTACTGGTAACATCAACAATGAATAAATTAATATATTTAATTTTGTACTTTCTACTCCGTTGGTTAATGGTAACATTGGAATTTTTGCTCTTTTATAATCATCAGATTTATATAAGCTTAAAGCCCAGAAATGAGATGGTGTCCAAAAAAAAATTATTAGAAAAAATGTTATTGGCTCTAATGAAAGTGAATTAGTAGCAATTGTCCAACCAATTACTGGTGGCAAAGCGCCAGCAGCACCTCCAATTACTATATTTTGTGGAGTTTTTCTCTTCAGCCAGATTGTATAGACGAAAACATAAAACAAGATCGTAGATAACAATAAGCCAGCAGATATTCTATTAGCAAAATAGTCTAATGCTATTACAGAAAATATTGATAAGGTAATACCAAATACTAATGCCTGATTTTTATTTACTTTTCCAGTTGGTATAGGCCTTAAACAAGTCCTAGACATAAGAGCATCTAAATCAGATTCGTACCACATGTTAAGTGCACCTGCCGCTCCTGCACCTATTGAAACTAAAATAATACCAATGATTGCATCTTTTGTAGGAATAATATTTGGTGCCATCAATAAGCCTACAGCACAAGTAAAGATAACTAATGACATCACTCTTGGCTTCATTAGTTTAAATAATTCAGATAAATTAAATACGTCTTCTTGACTTAAATTTCTATTTTTTAATTTAGACTTGATCATTAATTTTATGTTTAAAAAATCTAAATTAATACTTAACTTGTAGATTTTTCAATACTTTCATCGTCTTCAAATTTCGGCAATTCCTCAAAGGTATGGAAATTTGGTGGTGATGGCACAGTCCATTCTAAAGTTGTAGCCCCCTCACCCCAAGGGTTTTGGGCTGCTGCTTTTTTCTTTGAAAATGCATAAATAAGGTTTGCAAAAAATACAACTAAACCTAAAACTGAAATATATGATCCTATTGATGAAATGTAATTCCATCCTGCAAAAGCATCTGGATAATCAGCATATCTTCTTGGCATTCCAGCAAGACCTAAAAAGTGCTGTGGGAAAAATACCAAATTGACACCAATGAAAGTTAACCAGAAATGTAATTGACCCATCCATTCTGAATATTCATATCCAGACATCTTTCCAAACCAATAATAAAAACCTGCAAATATCGCAAACACTGCCCCTAAAGATAAAACATAGTGAAAGTGTGCAACGACATAATAAGTGTCATGCATTGCTGTATCAACACCTGCGTTAGCAAGAACAACTCCTGTAACTCCCCCTACCGTAAATAAAAATATAAAACCTAATGCCCATACCATTGGTGTTTTAAATGAGATAGATCCACCCCACATAGTTGCAATCCATGAAAATATTTTAATCCCTGTAGGAACTGCAATAATCATTGTTGCTGCTAAAAAATATGCTTTTGTGTCTGTGCTTAAACCAACTGTATACATATGGTGAGCCCATACGACAAAACCAACAATTCCAATTGCAACCATAGCATAAGCCATTCCCAAATATCCAAATACAGGTTTTTTAGAAAACGTTGAAACAATATGACTTATCATTCCAAAACCAGGCAAAATTAAAATATAAACTTCAGGATGACCAAAAAACCAAAATAAATGTTGGAATAAAACTGGGTCTCCACCAGTTTGTGCATCAAAAAAAGCTGTCCCAAAATTTCTATCAGTTAGAAGCATTGTAATTGCTCCAGCTAAAACAGGTAAAGACAACAATAATAAAAACGCAGTAACCAGAATTGACCAAGCAAATAAAGGCATTTTATGTAAAGTCATGCCTGGTGTTCTCATGTTTAAAATAGTTGTAATAAAATTTACTGCTCCTAAAATTGATGATGCACCTGCTAAGTGTAAACTTAAAATAGCAAAATCCATTGCAGGACCAGGTTGTCCAGCTGAAGATGACAAAGGAGGATAAATAGTCCAACCACCTCCAACTCCTGTTTGGCCTGGAGGCCCGTCCATAAAAATTGACATAATTAATAAAATAAATGATGTAGGTAATAACCAAAATGAAATGTTGTTCATTCTTGGAAACGCCATATCTGGGGCACCAATCATAATTGGAACAAACCAATTACCAAAACCACCGATCATTGCTGGCATCACCATGAAAAAAATCATGATCAATCCATGACCAGTTACTAAAACATTATATAAATGATAATTACCACCTAAGATACCATCTCCCGGATGCATCAACTCCATTCTCATTAAAACAGAAAATGCAGTACCAATTACACCTGCAATAATTGCAAAAATTAAATACATTGTTCCAATATCTTTGTGGTTTGTTGAATAAGCCCAACGCTTCCAACCAGTTGGAGTGTGATCGTCGTGTGATACGGTCTGTGTATACATAATTATTTACTCGCTAGTTTTTTAAATTCATCTTCTTCAATTACTTCTTTTGCAAATTTTACTTTAGCATCCATAAGCCACTCATTATATTCTTCTTCAGAAACAACTCTGACTGTTATTGGCATGAACGCATGTTTAATTCCACAAAGCTCAGAACATTGACCATAATAAGTTCCAACTTTTTCTGCTTTAAACCAAGTTTCATTAATTCTACCAGGCACAGCATCTCTTTTTACCCCGAAAGCTGGTAAAGCCCAAGCATGTAATACATCGTTTGCAGTAATTAGTACCTTAACTACTTTATTGACCGGCACTACAAGTTCATTATCAACCGCTAATAATCTAGGTTGATTCTCTTTTAAGTCTTTATCTTCAATCATGTATGACTCGAAAATTATATTTTCATCTGGATATTCATAACCCCAATACCACTGATAACCAACTGCCTTAACTGTAACTTCCGCTTTTGGAATAGTATCTTGTTTATATAAAATTTTAAATGAAGGTACAGCCATGACAATTAAAATTAAGCATGGAATTAATGTCCATAAAACTTCAACTGCAACATTATGAGTTCTTTTTGAAGGAACTGGATTTGCTGATGCTCTAAATCTTATACAAGCATAAACCATTAAGAATAAAACAAATACACTTATTGCAATAATTATTGGAAGTAAAAGTTTGTCATGAAAATTTACAATATCTCTCATCGTTTCAGATGCTGCATTTTGAAAACCTAATTGCCAGTCTTTTGGTTGATCAGCTAAAGCATGAGAAGATGTTAAAACTGCTAAGATTATAAATAAAAATTTATTCATTTTTAGACACTATATAAATCCTCTTTAGAAAAATTACACTTTACTTTTCGCGACAAAATATCAATTAATGGCGTAATTTATGATCGATATGGCAGAAATTACAGCTGTTTCAGATCTTAGGATGTTTTCATTAATTTTTATAGCCTGAACACCTCTGTATGAAAGAATCTCGTCTCTTTCACTCTCAGAAAAGTCTCCTTCAGGACCTACAACGATACAGGTTGGCTTGTTAGTAAGTTTTTTTAAATCTACTTTATTATTATTTGAATTAAGATCTGTGAAAATCAAATCTACATCACTCTTATCCAAAAAATCTCTAAGATTTTGCGGGTCTTCAATATCAGGAACCTGAATTCTATTAGATTGTTCTGCTGCTTCTATAATAACTTTTTCTAATCTTTCTTTATTTATCTTCCTAACAATTGTTCGATCAAAAATAACAGGCAAAAACTTTGTAACTCCTAACTCGGTGGCTTTTTGGATCATGAAATTAAAGTAATTAGATTTGATAGGTGAAAAAGCTAACCATAGCTCTTTAAAATTCTCTTTTTGTCTTAATTGTTTTGTAACATTAAACTCAACAATACTTTTTGAAATACCTAAAATTTTTGCCTCCCACTCACCACTAATATTAAATAAAGAGAAAACTTCATTTTCTTTAATTCTCATAACCTTACTTACATAATGAGATTGTGATTTATCAAGTGTGGTAGTTAAATTAAGTGATAAACTTTTTGGAAAAAATAATCTAATGTTACTCATATAGATAAATTAGTTTATGAAAAATATTAAAGCAATAATTTTTGATGCATATGGCACTTTATTTGATGTGAATTCAGCTGCTGAGAAATGCAAAGATAAAATTGGTGATAAGTGGGAAGGTTTTGCAAATTACTGGAGAACTACTCAGCTAGAATATACTTGGCTTAGAAGTTTAATGAAAAGACATAAAGATTTTTGGCAAGTAACTGAAGATAGTTTAGATAAATCTATGAAAAGTTATGAAATAGATTCTTCATTGAGAAACGAGTTATTAGATCTTTATAAAATTCTTTCACCATTTAAGGAAGTGCCTGCAGTTCTAAAATCACTTAAAGAAAAAGATTTAAAACTTGCTGTTCTTTCAAATGGTACACCTACCCTTCTTAATCAATTAGTTCAAAGTAATAATTTAGATAATTTATTTGATGATCTTTTTTCAATAGAAGAAGTAAGTATTTATAAACCAGACTCTAAAGTTTACGATATACCAATTAAAAAATATAATATTCAAAAAAATGAAGTTGCTTTTTTAAGTGCTAACACTTGGGATGTATCAGGTGGTGGAAATTATGGATACAATTCTATTTGGGTAAATAGAAATAACAATATTTTTGATAAACTTGACTATTCGCCTAAACATCAGATTAAACAACTTGGAGAGTTACTTGATATACTCTAATAAATTCTTATATCGTTAAAAATGAAAAACATTGAAATCAGTAAAATTATTGACCCTATCCTTGCATCTGATGGTGCGGGAGTTAAATTAAAAAGAAGTATTGGTGTAGAACCAAATTATTTTGATCCATTTTTGATGTTAGATGAGTTTGGATCAGAGAATAGTGAGGATTACATTGCTGGTTTTCCACCCCATCCTCATCGAGGAATTGAAACAGTAACCTATATGTTAGCCGGAGATTTTGAGCATAAAGATAGCACTGGGGGTGAAGGAAGAATGACAGCTGGAGATGTTCAATGGATGAAAACCGGAAGTGGAATAATTCATTCTGAAATGCCCGCAATGAAAGAAGGTAAACTTCATGGATTTCAATTATGGATTAATATGCCTGCTAAATTAAAGATGAGTAAGCCTGAATATATTTACATAGATTCAGATAGAATGAGTGTTCACAAAGATAAAGAGAAACAGGTTAAAGTTATAGCTGGAAATTTTGAGAATGCTGAAGGCCCTGTTAAAGGTCATAATGTTGAGCCAATCTATTTTGATATTGAGCTGACTAAAGATAAATTATTTAGCTATAAATTACCTTCAACTCATAACACTTTTATTTATCTAATAAATGGTGAAATTGAAATTGGAAAAAATAAACACGATGATGTTAAAGATAGTACTTTAATACTTTTAACTCGAGGTGAAGATTTAACAGTGAAAGCTAAATCAAATGCTAAGTTCTTGATGGTTTCTGGCAAGCCTATTAATGAGGAAATAGCAAGAGGTGGTCCATTTGTAATGAATACTAAAGCAGAAATCTTGCAAGCAGTTCAGGATTATCATAGTGGTACATTTGTAAAATAAATTATGAAAACTGTAAAAATAGAAAAATTTGGAAGTCCTGATGTACTGAAAGTTGAAAACGTTGAAATTGGCAAACCTCAATCTAATGAAGTTTTAATTAAAAACTTATCCATTGGAATAAATTATATAGATACTTATCACCGAACTGGGCTCTATCCTATTCCACTTCCGAGCGGAATTGGCCTTGAAGCCTGCGGTGTGATTGAAGAAGTAGGTCCTGAGGTTAAATTATTTAAAGTAGGAGATAGAGTTTCCCATGCTTCTATGCCTATTGGTGCATATTCAGAAAAACATATTATGCCAGAAAATAAACTAGTTCCAGTTCCAGATGGAGTTTCGGATGAGGTAGCATCATGCGTCACATTAAAAGGAATTACTGCAGAATATTTATTACATAGAGCTTATCCCTTAAAAAAAGGAGACAAAGTTCTTTATCATGCAGCAGCTGGGGCGCTAGGTCAAATTTTATGTCCATGGGCGAATTCAATTGGTGCAGAAATCATTGGTACTGTTGGTTCTAAAGAAAAGGAAGAAATAGCAAAGAAAAATGGTTGTCATCATGTAATAAACTACACCGATAAAAACTTCGTAGAGGAAGTTGAAAAAATTAATGGAAAAAATGGAATTGACGTTGTGTATGATGGTGTGGGTTTAAAAACTTTTGAAGGTTCAATTGAAGTGCTTAAAATTAGAGGCATGATGGTAGCTTTTGGTAATGCTTCCGGTTATGTTGATACTATTGATGTAAAAAAACATATTAATGCTAAGGGTTTGTTTTTTACACGACCTTCCATTGCTCATTACACTATTGAGAGAGAAGAATTATTAGAATCGGCTAAAAAAGTTTTCGATGCTGTTCTTTCTGGTAAGTTTAAAATAGAAATTTCAAAAAAATATTCACTTGATGAGGTTAAACAAGCTCACGAGGATTTAGAGGGCAGATTGCTTACTGGGCCAGCTGTTATAATACCTTAACTAAATATTTTATTCATATATATCCATATCAGACATATGAAGTTTTAGAGCATTAGTGGAGACTTGAATTTCAACTATAAAAAAAATTATAGATACAATCATTGATAAACAACATGATCCAAAAATAATTCTGGCTATAAATATTTCACTTAAATATAATCCAAAAACAGTTAACATGTTAAATAAAAAGCCAAAGGCAGCAAATACCATTGAAAATTTTAAGAGGCTTATTCTTTTGTTAAGATTAATAAATTGAGCTTTCCATTCAGGTGGGGTGTGTTTTTCAAAGACATGAGCATCATGAATTTTTCTAATAAGAGCACTTAAGGTATGAAACCTGTTACTATAAACACCCATTAACAGAGGTATCGCGGGAAACATTAATGCTGTAACGGTATAATCTATATTCATACGAATCAATTTGATTATGAAACTAGGCTTTGTTATTTACAAGTAAATTATGAACCAATTAAACTTATTTATCGAACTTATACGATTAAAAAAACCAATTGGTTTTATGCTTTTATTCTGGCCATGTGCTTGGGGATTAACTTTGGCATATGATTTTTCATCCAATTTAAATAATTATTTTTTTTACTTAATTCTCTTTTTTTTAGGTTCGGTATTTATGAGGTCGGCAGGGTGTATAGTGAACGACATCTTGGATAAAGAATTTGATTCAAAAGTATTACGTACTAAAAATCGTCCTATTGCCTCTGGCAAAATTTCAATTAAGATTGCTATTTTATATGCTTTCATACTCTGTTTGTTGGCACTCTTTGTTTTGCTAAATTTTAATTTATTTACTATAATTCTTGCCCTCGGCTCTATGCCTCTTGCTTTTACCTATCCTTTAATGAAACGGTTCACTTATTGGCCGCAATTATTTTTAGGTATCACTTTTAATTATGGTTTAATTCTTGGTTGGACAGCAATTAGAGGAGAAATAAGTATTGTGCCAATGATTTTTTATTTAGGAGCCATATTTTGGACACTGGGCTATGACACTATTTATGGGTATCAAGACATCAAAGATGATGAAATAATAGGATTAAAATCAACTTCAATAAAATTTAAAGGTAAAGAAAAAAAGTTTTTATTCATATGTTATGCTTTTGTATTAATTTTACTCATTTTTGGCGGATATAAAATGCAAATGCATAATAGTTATTACTTGTTAACTTTAATTCCTTTTGTTCATTTGTTTATTTATCAAATTAAAACTTTCAATTTAAATGATCCTTCAAGTTGTTTAAAAGTATTTAAAAGTAATAATTTTTTTGGATTAATAGTTTTTCTTAATATTTTTATTGTAAAAAATTTATAATGAATAAAACTGGGATATATAAAAGATTATATGAAGATTATTCAAAAAAATATTTAGATAAAATAATTTTATCAGGTTTCTTTTCTATATTAGTTGCAGGAAGCACTTCTGGAATAGCATGGCTTTTGGACCCGGCGATAAAAAAACTATTTATCGAGAAAGATCAATCGCTGCTAATTTTTATTCCACTAATGATAATAATTGCTTTTGCCACAAAAGGTCTATCTTTATATTTCGCTAAAGCAACCATGATTGGTGTTGGAGAGTCAATAAAGAAAAAGCTTCAGTATGATATGGTTGATAATTTGGTAGGAACAGATACACAAATAATTGATAAAAAACATTCAGGTAAATTTATTTCCAACCTTACATATGATGTAACACATATTACAAATTTACTAAGTACAGCAATACTAGCTTTATTTAAAGACTCATTAACATTAATTTGCTTGTTATTTGTAATGTTTTTACAGAATTGGAAATTAGCTCTAATATCAATTGTGATGATACCATTGGCAAGTACCTTTGCAAAAACTTTAGGTAAGAGAATTGGTAAAGTTACAACCGAAGCACAGCAAAAATCTGGTTTCTTAACAACTTATTTGGTTGAGTTATTTAAAAACCATAAATTAATTAAAATTTTCCAAAAAGAAGAGTTTGAAAAAAAACGTGCCAACAATTATTTGACAGACTTAAAAGAAAAAAATCAAAAAATACAAACCGTTTTTGTGAGGATGTCCCCGATAATGGAAACTTTGACGGGAATAATGATTGCAATTTTAATTTTTTACTCTGGCATATTAATGTCCAAAGGAGAACTTGAAATTAACAACTTCTTTTCTTTTCTTGCTGCTATGATGTTAGCATATCAACCAGTAAGATCTCTATCTACACTCACAATGGTTTTGAATCAGGGTCTTTCTGCGGCATCAAGAATTCTTCCAATTATAGATCAAAAAAATAATATTAATGATGCTGTAAATGCTAAGCCAATTGAAATAAAAAATTCTAATATCAAATTCATTGATGCTAATTTTGCATACGATATTGAAGAAGGTAAGACTCTTAATGCCATAAATTTGGAATTTAAAGGTGGAAAAATGACTTCTTTAGTTGGTCATAGCGGATCAGGGAAGTCTACTATAATGAATTTAATTCCAAGATTTTATGATTTGCAGTCAGGTGATATTATTATTGATGATAAATCCATATACGAAGCGACCATCGCATCATTAAGATCACAAATTTCAATGGTTAGTCAAGAAACAACTTTGTTTGACGATACTATTAAAAATAATATTAAATACGCTAAGGAAGATGCAACGGACGAGGAGGTATTTAAAGCTGCAAAATTATCATTTTGTGAGGAATTTATTGATAAACTTCCAGATAAATATGAGACATTAATCGGTGAAAATGGTGTCAGATTATCAGGTGGAGAAAAGCAAAGGTTATCTATTGCCAGAGCAATGATGAAAAAAAGCTCAATAATTCTATTGGATGAAGCAACCTCGTCTTTGGACTCGGAGACTGAGACTAAAATTCAAGAAGCTTTGAAAATTTTAACCAAAGATAAAACAACAGTAGTAATAGCACATCGTTTGTCGACAATTTTAAATTCTAACAAAATATATATAATAGATAATGGAAATATAATAGGTGAAGGAAATCATAATGAGCTCATGAATAATTCTGAGCTATATAGAAGTTTTTATGAAAAACAGATACAAAAATAAAAATGTTTTTTTTTTACCAAATAATTATTTTTTTAATTTTAATATTGTCTCCAGTTGTAATATTATTCAGGCTTTTTAAGAATAAAGAGGACAAAAAAAGATTTACTGAAAAATTTAGTTTTGCTTCAAAAAAAAGAATTAAAGGAAAACTTATATGGTTCCATGGTGCAAGTGTTGGTGAAATACTAAGTATTATTCCACTTGTAAAAAAATATGAAAAAAATAAGAATGTTAAGCAGATACTTATTACATCTAGTACATTAAGTTCTTCGAAAGTTATAAAAAATTTAAACTTAAAAAAAACAATTCATCAATTTTATCCAATTGATAATTTTTTTTTTACAAAGAAATTTTTAGAATTTTGGAAGCCATCTGTAGCTATTTTTATAGACTCAGAAATTTGGCCATGTATGTTTAAAAATATTAAAAAACAAAAAATCCCATTAATCTTACTAAATGCAAGATTAACCAAAAAAACATTTAATAGGTGGATGGTATTTAAAAATTTTAGCAAATCTATTTTCAAAAATATCACCATAGCTTATCCTCAAAATTTCGAGACAAAGAATTATTTAAAAAAACTTAAAATTAATAAAATAAAATATATAGGAAATATAAAATTTGCTGAAAATTACGATGAGAATTTGGAAAGAATAGATGATAAATTAAAAAATGAATTTAAAGGAAAACAAATATGGATTGCGTCCAGTACTCATGAAAATGAAGAATTATTTTGTGCAAAAGCACACATTGAGCTTAAGAAAAAAATAAAAAATTTAATTACAATTATAATTCCAAGGCACGTTGATAGGTCAAAGGATATAATTAATAAGATGAAAAAACTTGATCTTACTGTTTCTTATCATAGTTCAAGATTAAAAAGTTTAAAAAACACTGACATATATATTGTAGATACATTCGGTGAAACAAAAAAATTTCATAAAATTGCTTCTACAGTTTTTCTAGGGGGTTCAATTATTAAAAGAGGTGGGCAAAATCCTTTGGAAGCAGCAAGATTTGGAGCAAAAATATTACATGGTCCAAACATAGACAACTTTAAAGATGTATATAAATTACTAAAGAATTATAGAATATCAAAAAAAATCTTTACATCAAAACAACTAGCATCTTCTATAATATTTAAAAAAAATAAAATTATCGGTTATAGAATTAAGAATATTGGAGAAAATATTTTAAAAAAAACTATAAAAGAACTAGATAACATTATTTTTGATGAATTTAAAAAAACCTAAGTTTTGGGACTATAAAACACCAAATATTTTTGCATATCTAATATATCCAATATCACTAACGATTATTTTAATAAATTTTATATTCAACAGGCCTAGCAAAAAAAAGTTTAAAATTAAAACAATTTGTGTGGGTAATATTTATATAGGAGGTACAGGAAAAACCTCATTAAGTATTTCAATAAATAATATTTTAAGAGAGAGAAATTTAAAATCATGTTTTGTAAAAAAATATTATAAAAATCAGTTAGATGAGCAGAAAATTTTGCAGAATAATGGTAAACTATTTTTATCATCCAAGAGAATTGATGCTATCAAGCAAGCTGAAAAAGAAAATTATGATTATGCGATTTTAGATGATGGTCTTCAAGATCAAACTATTATTTTTGATTTAAGTTTTGTCTGCTTTAATAATATTAATTGGATAGGGAATGGAATGACAATTCCATCAGGTCCATTGAGAGAAAAAATTGGTAATTTAAAAAAATACAATCATTTATTTTTAAACGGAAATTTAGAAGATATTGAAAATCTTAAAAGAGAAATACTAAAAATAAATTCAAATATCACTATTCATATAGGCAAATATGTGCCAACAAATTTAGAAAATTTTAAGATAAATAAAAAATATTTAGTATTTTCAGGAATTGGTAATCATAAAACATTTGTATCTATGATTAAAAATAATGGATTAAATATTTTAAAAGAAATAGAATTTCCAGATCATTATGCTTATAAGAAAAAAGACATAAATAATATTTTAAAAGAAGCAGATAAATTGAAGTGCGAGATAATTACGACAGAAAAGGATTATCAAAGACTAGAAAATATTAATTCAGAAAAAATTAAAATACTAAAATCTGAATTAAAAATAATAGACGAAGAAAAATTAATTAACTCTATAATTTTAAAATGAAATATATTAAATATTTATTACAATTTCTTTTAGCTTCTGTTTTTTTTCTTATTTTTAAAATTTTAGGACCCAACTTGTCGTCAAGAATAAGTGGTAAAACGTTTGAAAAAATTGGACCTTTATTTAGATCGCAAAAGCTAATCCATAAAAATATTAAAAGAGCATTTCCAAAAACCAATCCTGAAAAATTAAAAAAAATAGAGCAATCAATGTGGAATAATTATGGAAGGGTTTTTGCTGAATATGTTTTCATGAAAGATTTTAGATCTGGCAAACTTTCTTCAAAGATAGAAGTTGAGGGGCAGGAAATTATTAATAAAATTATAAAATCTAATCAACAAGTAGTCTTTATTTCAGGGCATTTCAGTAATTTTGAATTAATGGCAATGTACCTAGAAAAAGTAGGTATAAAATTATCTGCAATATATAGACCATTGAATAACATTTTTTTAAATAAAATTATGGAAAACATTAGAAAAGAATACATTTGTAAATACCAAATAAAAAAGGGGGTTGGTGGATTGAAACAATTAATTGTTTTGAAGAAAAAAAATTTTTCGACTGCTCTTATGATAGATCAAAGATTATCAGAAGGTATTTTGTCTAATTTTTTTAATGAGAAGGCATTTACTACAACTATGCCTGCACAATTAGTCAAAAAATTTAATATTCCAGTCGTCCCAGTCTTTATTGAGCGGACAAAAAATATTAAATTTAAAATTACAGTGAGTGATCCTATTTTATTTTCAAATGACGTCTCTATTAAGCATATAACCGATGAACTAAATAAAATACTTGAGTTGATGATTTTAAAAAAACCTGAAAATTGGATTTGGTCACACAATCGCTGGAAATAAATACTATTATTTATTAATCTTCTCTCTTTTTATAAAAGCTTCTTCGTATGAGAAATATGCTTCTTGTAATTCAACATTCCAATATGTGAGATTTTCAATATTTATTTTCTTTCCAGACACTGCACACTCCACATAATCACCAGCCTCTATAATTTGAAAATTATTAGGTAAATATTTTATTTTTGCTAATTTTTTACTCATTTTTAGTTTATACAGTTTTATATGAAAGTTGGAATAATAGGAAGTGGTGGAAGAGAACATTCTATCTGTCAAAGTATAAAAAAATCAAGCAAAATAGATAAGCTGTTTTGTTTTCCTGGTAACGCAGGCACAGAAAGTATTGCTGAAAATATTAAAATTGATTTAGACGATTTTGAAAAAATTAAAAATTTTATTTTGAAGGAAAAAATTGATTTAGTTGTTGTTGGACCTGAAAAACCATTGGTAGAAGGGTTAGTAGATTATTTAGAACAATTTAAAATTAATGTTTTTGGCCCAAACAAAATATCCTCCCAGCTAGAAGGATCGAAAATATTTACAAAAAAAATTTGTGAAAAATTTAATATTCCAACCGCAAAATTTGGAATATTTCAAAATAGAAATGATGCAAAGGAATTCATAACTAAGTCAAATTATCCAACTGTAGTTAAAGCTGATAATCTAGCATCAGGCAAAGGTGTTTATATTTGTAATGATGAAAGTCAAGCTGTTTCAGCAATAAATGAAATTTTTGATGGAAAATTTGGTAAGGCTGAAAATGTTTTAATAGAGGAATTTTTAGACGGTGAAGAAATGAGTTTTTTTACTATTCATGATGGAATTACTTTTAAAACCTTTGAAACAGCTCAAGATCATAAAAGAGCTTTAGAGGGAGATAAAGGGAAAAATACAGGAGGTATGGGTGCTTATTCACCTTCAAGATTGATAACTGAAGAGTTAAAAATAAAGATAATTGATAAAATTATAAAACCAACTCTGGATGGTTTGGCAGAACTTGGCAGTAAATACAAAGGTTTTCTATATACGGGATTAATGATTGTGAATAATGAACCCTATCTTATTGAATATAATGTGAGAATGGGAGACCCAGAATGCCAAACCATACTGCCTAAATTAAAAACAGATTTAACTGAAATTCTTATAGCTTGCTGTGAGAGTAGACTTGATAAATTAAATATTGAATGGCATGATAAAAAAAGTTTATGTGTTGTTGTTTGCTCTAAAGGATACCCTGACAAATTTAATAAAAATATTGAAATTTCTAATATAGATAAAATTGTACTTAGTGATAATGAATTTTTATTTCATGCTGGCACGAAAAAAATAGAAGATAAGATTTTTTCAAATGGTGGTAGAGTTCTAAATTTTGTTTGTCTTTCAGATAATTTTTCTAAAGCAAAAAAAAGTATTTTGAGAAATTTACATAATTTAAACTGGTCTAATGGATTTTATAGAAAAGATATTGGATACAGAGTTGTTGATTAATGAGAATAATTTCAGGTACGTTTAAAGGAAAAAAAATCTTAATTCCAAAGGATAAAACAACGCGACCTTTAAAAGACTTAACTAAGGAGTCAATTTTTAATGTGATAAACCATTCTAAGAAGTTTAAAATTAACCTTAACAATGCTTACGTATTAGATTTATTCTCTGGAATTGGTTCTTTTGGCATTGAGTGTTTATCGAGAGGTGTCCAAAAAGTAATATTTGTTGAGAATTATTTGGGAGTTTTGCCAGTTTTGAAACAGAATTTATTAGGTTTAAAATTAAAAGATAATTATGAAATTATAAATAAGGATATCTATGGTGATAATTTTATGTCAAACTTTAAGTATAAATTTGATATTATTTTTCTTGACCCTCCATACAAAGATAAAAATTTTAGCAAAATTCTTTCAATGATAAAATATTTTAAGATACTTAAGACTTCAGGAATTATCATTCTTCATAGACACAAAAATGAGAAAGATATTTTTCCAAACAGTTTTAAAATAATTGAAGAAAAAAAATATGGAATATCAAAGATAATTTTTTTATCTATTTCAAATTAAAATTTTTTTTGTTTCTCTCTTAATAAGCTCAACGGCAGGTTGATCATAAGGATTTATATTTAAACATTTTCCAATCAAAATTGTCTCTAACAAAAAAAATGTAAATAGTTCGCCCAATGACTTCTCATCTCTTTTTTTAATTTCAAAACTCCTAAAAGGAATATTCTTTTTTACGAAAGTATTTTCTGTTGCTCTTTTCTGAGCATAAATAATATTTGATAAATTTTTGTTTTTTAAAAATTTGTGAGATGGCAAAATAAGATTATCGTTTATTTTGTCAGATTTATAGCTATGCACATAAAAAAACGTAAAAAAATTATTTTGAAAACCATCTAAATAAAGTTGCATTACACTATGATTGTCTCTTGGCATGGTAGAAATAATTGGCATAATTCCTTTTTTTTTCTTTCCTAAACTCTCCGCAATTAATTGCTGATACCACTTAAAAATACTTTCTGACTTTTCATCATAATTTATTATGACAGAATTATATTTTTTATTTTTAACCAAGTGTAATGTGGAATTAACATTATTTATCAAAGCATTTATAAATTTTTTATTTTTGATTAAGGAATTAAATTGTCTAAAACGTTTAACATTTAAACCCATTAAATCTGCTGGCAACATTCCTACTTCTGATAATACTGAATATCTTCCACCAATATAGTTATTATGATTTATTATTTCAGCTTTTAACCTCTCTGCTAAAATAGATAGGTGGCTTTTTTTATTTTCAGTAATAAAAATATTCTTATCTTGTTTTTTAATCAAAATATTAAAATTAACAATTGTTTCAATCGTATTTCCAGATTTAGAAATAATTAAATTTAAATATTTTTTATTTTTATTTTTATTTTGAATAGCCCTTAGGTTATCCACAAATTCAAAATTCTTTTTAATTTTATGTTTTAAAAAATCATAAATTGCACGTGCTCCAAGAGAGGATCCTCCCATTCCAATAATTCTAAAATTTGTATTTTTTTTATATTTTTTTATCTGTTTTGATAAAAAGCTGTCTTTATACTCTTTGCTTAAAGATCTAATAACTTCATTTCTCTGTTTTGTTAATAGTATTAATTTGTTTCTTATTTTTTTTGAGTTTTTACTTTTTTTGAAATTTGTAAAACTAATACGTTCTGTAATCATCAATTGTTTTTAATTTTTTCTAACAATGATTGCTCTAAGTTAACATTATCTCCAGATGTTTCTGATATTTTACTTTTCTCGCTGCTGTTTAGTAATTTTTCTATTTTATTATCTTCTAGATTGTTTTGAATAATTTCGTTTCTTGGTTTGGGCAATTCATTAAATTCAGGAGGCATTACTAACGGAGATTTTTTTTCAACTAAAAATTCATCACTGCTATTTTTTTTTTGGTTAGTAAATCCCTCTTTAATAGTACCACATGAAAAAATTAATAGAACTAAAGATAAATAGAATGAGATTTTAAAATATTTCATAATTTATAATTGTTTTTTAGCAGTTAATTCTAAAAATATCATAAAAATTACTCCAACTGTTATAAATATATCAGCTACATTAAAGATGAACCAATGAAAATTTCCAATATGAAAATCAATAAAGTCTGGAACTGCTCTATAAATTATTCTATCAAAAACATTGCCTAAGGCTCCTCCAAAAATGAATAAAAGTGAATATTTTTTAAATCCGCTATTTTTATAAATCATATACAGAATAACAAAAATAATTATTAAAATAATGAGAGTTAAAAAATTATATAAATTATTTTCATCAAATGAGAAGAGACCAAAAGCTATTCCTTCATTCCATATCAAATATATATTCAAAAATTTTGATGAAAATATTTCAGAGCCGGTATTAATTTTGTCTAAATAAATTACATATAGTTTAGTTAATCTATCTAAAATAAAAATTGAAAAAATAATTATTAAATTAATATATAAAGTTTTACTATTACCAAGGATACTCATTAAGTTTTTTTAGGACAATGAGTTCTATAACAAGCATTTTCAATTATTTTCCAACACAAGGTACATTTTGTTCCCCTCGCTTTTGTAGTTTTTGCACTTGTTTCAAGTTTTTCTTTGAAAGAAATTTCAGCTTTTGATGTAATACAAAGTTCTGAAAAATCTATGTTTTTAGTAATATCCTCTAATTTTTTATCCAGTTGAATATTTAAGTCTGCCTCTAAACTTGATCCAATTTCTTTATTAGCTCTTTTTTCTTCAATACTAATATTACAAATATTTCTTATTTTGATCAGTTCTAACCATTTTTGATTTAATTCTTCATTCGAAAATGAATTAGGAAAATCTAAAAATTTTTCTAAATGAATACTTTTGTTGTTTTTAAATAATAATCTATAAATTTCCTCAGTAGTAAAAGATAAAATTGGTGCGAACCATTTTAATAATGAATTCAAAATTATATTTAACAACAGTATAGTTGACTTTCTTTTTTTTGAATCTGCGTGATCACAATATAATGTGTCTTTCCTTATATCAAAATAAAATGCAGATAAATCTACTGTACAAAAATTAAGTAGCTCTTTGTATAAGTTATGAAAATCATAATTTTTAAAATATTTTTTAAAATTAACATTTAAAGAATGCAACTTATGTAACATAATTTGTTCAAGTTCCGGTAACTCATTTAAATTTACTTTTTCAAAATCTATTTCTACAAAATTGTCTTTGATATTTCCAAGCAGATATCTGAATGTATTTCTAATTTTTCTGTAAGACTCAGCATGTTGGTCAAGAATTGAATAATCTATTCTTAGATCCTCTGAATAGTTTGATGATGCTACCCAAATTCTCAAAATATCTGCACCATATTTTTTTAAAATATCTTCTGGAGCAATTACATTTCCTAAAGATTTTGACATTTTTAACCCTTTGCCGTCTACAACAAATCCATGGGATAAAATATTTTCAAAGGGCGCTCTCCCTCTAGTACCACATGATTCTAATAATGATGAATGAAACCAGCCTCTATGTTGATCTGATCCTTCTAAATACATTGATGCTGGCCACTTTAAATCTTGTCTTTTTTCAAGAACAAATGAGTGCGTGGACCCACTATCAAACCAAACCTCAACAATATCGCTCAACTTTTCATAATCTTCAGCTTTGTATTTGTTTCCTAAAAATCTTTGTGGATTATCTGAAAACCAACAATCTGAACCTTCTTTTTCATATATAGATGCAATGTTATCATTAACTTCATCATCTACTAAGATTTCTTTGGTTTTTTTATTAACAAAAATTGGAAGAGGAACGCCCCAAACTCTTTGTCTTGATACACACCAGTCTGGTCTAGTTTCTATCATTGATTTTAACCTCTCTTTTCCCTTGCTTGGATAAAAATTAGTATCATTAATTGCTTTCAAAGCTTTATCTCTCAAATTATGACTTTCCATGGATATAAACCATTGCGGAGTAGCTCTATGAACTAGTGGCGCTTTTGATCTCCAAGAATGTGGATAAGAGTGCATCAGCTCCCCACTTGATAATAATTTTTTTTGCTCTTTAAGTTTTTCAATTACTATTGGGTTTGCTTTAAAAATATGAATACCCTCGAATAAGCTTACATGTTTTGTATATTTTCCATCTCCATCAACTGTTTCAATTGCTTTAATTCCATTATTTAAACATAAATTAAAATCATCAGGTCCGTGACTTGGAGCACAATGAACAATACCTGTTCCCTGCTCAGTTGTTACAAACCTTGCCTCTAACATTGGGATATCGTAGTCATAGCCCAGGTCTAAAAAAGGATGATTACAGATAGCTCCTTTTAATTCTTTACCTTTAAATGTTTTTATTTTTTTATAATTTTTTATTTTACAGTCATTAATCACCGACTCCAGCAAGGCTTCAGCAATTATAATTTTTCTATTTTTAAAATCACCATCGTCATTTAACTCCAGCTGAACGTAATCTAGAGCTTCATTATAAGCTAGCGCTCTGTTTGCTGGAATTGTCCAAGGAGTTGTAGTCCAAATAATTATCTCACTACCAACAAGATCATTTAAGTTAGATTTTATGACAGGAAAAGATGTATAGATAGTATCTGATTTATGATCTTGATATTCAACTTCGGCATCTGCTAAAGCAGTCTTTTCAACCGTGGACCATAATACCGGTTTAAAACCCCTGTATAAACTTCCCTCCTTTAAAAACTTACCAAGCTCTCTTACAATTTGAGCCTCAGCATCAAAACTCATAGTTGAATAATAATTTTCCCAATCACCCACTACACCTAAACGTTTAAATTGAACTTTATGTACCTCGATCCATTTCTCCGCAAACAACCTGCATTCTTTTCTAAATTCTACTATTGGAACATCATTCTTATTTTTTTTATTTCTTTTATATTGCTCCTCTATTTTCCACTCGATTGGTAAACCATGACAATCCCATCCTGGAACATAGATAGAGTCTTTACCATCCATTTGATGAAATTTTACAATAATATCTTTTAAAATTTTATTAAGAGCAGTTCCCATATGAATATTCCCATTTGCATATGGAGGACCGTCGTGGAGAACAAATTTTTCTTTTCCTTTGCTTGAATTTCTTAATTCTTTATAAAGATTAATCTTCTGCCAATATTCTAAAATTTCTGGCTCTCTTACAGGTAAATTAGCTTTCATCGAAAAAGCAGTTTTAGGAAGGTTTATTTGTGAATTACTCATCTAGTTTTTTTAGCAATATTTAAATCTTTTATAATTTGAGACTTTAGTAGGTTAACATTTTTAAATTTTTTTTCTTTTCTAATAAACTTTAAAAACTCTACTGTTAAGAGTTTATTATATAGATTTCCAGAATAATTAAATAAATGAACCTCTAATAAGATTTTTTTTTGATTAAATGTAGGTCTATATCCAAGATTTGCTATTCCTCTTATATATTTAGAATTATTTAGTCTCAACACTCTTACTGCATAAACACCTGGTTTAGCTAAAACATAGTCTTTGATGTCTATGTTGCAAGTCGGGAAACCAATTTTTTTACCTACTTGTCTTCCTTTCTGGACTTTTCCATCAATAGTCCAATTTCTATCTAAAAGCTTATTTGCTTTTTCTAAATATCCTTTTTCTAAAAGACTCCTAATTAATGTAGATGAAATAATTTTTTGTTGTTTAATTAATGGTTCTGGCTTTATCACTTTAAAATTAAATTTTTTCTCATTTTCAATTAATAAATTGACATTTCCCTCTCTTTTATTTCCAAATCTAAAATTATTGCTAACAAATATAAATTTTGACTTTAATTTTTTACTTAATATTTCTTTAATAAAACTAAGTGACTTTGTTTTTGAAAATTTTTTATCAAATTTCTTAGTTATAATAAAATCTACATTAAGTTTGCTTAGTAATTGAATTTTTTGATTATTACTAGTTATCCTAAAATTTTTGAGTGATTTATTAAAAAACATTTTAGGCATGGGGTCAAAATTAACTACTCCAATTTTTATCTTATATTTTTTCTTAAATAATTTAGCTAATTTAAATAATTTTTGATGTCCTAAATGCACACCATCAAAATTTCCAATTAAAATTAATGAATTTTTATGGCTATTTTTTATATTAAAATTTTTATATAATTTTACCATCTAAGATCCGACTGAATATAATTTACAACTGTTTCATATTCTTTTGAAACCTCTAAAATACCTTTGTTAAATATTTCCAGTTTATGAATACCATTAGAAATTAACAAAGAATCATAATTTAGTAAATTGGCTCCCTTAATATCAGTATTTAAATTATCTCCTATGGCTAAAATTCTTTTTTTAAAGTTATCAATTGATTGATTATAAACTTCAGCATATGGTTTTCCAAAGTATACTACCTTTCCACCCATTTTTTCAAAAACCATAGCAACAGAACCCGCACATAATTCTCTAACATTTCCTCGATCAACAATCAAATCAGGGTTGGTACATATCATTTCTTTGTGGGTATGATTTTCAAGTATATTTTTATAATAGTTTAAATCTTTGTTTTGATTATCAAATAGACCCGTACATAATAAATATTCACTCTCAGCTAGATCGCTTGATTTATTTTTTTTAAAAGGATTAAATAAATCAAAGTCTCTGGGCGGTCCTATATGAAAAAATTTTTTAGATAAATATGATTTTTTTAGATAATTAAGTGCAGCTTCTCCTGATGTAAAAACATGATTTCTAAACTGTTCTTCCATTCCCAACTTTTCTAAAAAATTTTTTACAGTTTCATTTGGTCTTGGTGCATTGGTTAATAAAACAAAATATTTATTACTTTTTTTAAGCTCCCTAAGGGTGCTAATCGCACCCTCATAAAGTTTAATGCCATTATGAACAACACCCCATAAATCTATATAAAATAGATCATAATTATGGGCAATTGAACTAAGCCCATCTGAATCTAAATTTTTAGTCATTATTTAAAGGTATAAACCATAAAATCCTCAATTTCCTAGCATTATTAGTTTCTAATCGAATATCTAATCTTGAAATAGGCGGCGTAATATCTATATGAGGATCATATTTATATAGAATTATAAAGGAGATTTATGAAGTTTAAACCGTTACATGACAGAGTGCTAATCGAAGTATTAGACAGCAGTGAAAAAACTGCTGGTGGAATTATCATTCCAGACACCGCCCAAGAAAAACCACAAGAAGGCAAAGTTGTTGCTATAGGTGGGGGTGCAAAAACAGAAGATGGAAAATTAATTCCAATGGATGTTAAAGTTGGCGACAAAGTTTTATTTGGCAAATGGTCAGGTACTGAAGTCAAAATTGATGGTAAAGAATACAGCATAATGAAAGAGTCAGACATTATGGGTATTTCAGGTAAGTAATTTAATTTAAAGGAGAAAGCAAAATGGCAAAACTAATTAAATTTGATGCTGAAGCAAGAGCAGCGATGATGAGGGGTGTAAATATTTTAGCTGATACAGTTAAAGTCACTTTAGGTCCAAAAGGTAGAAATGTTGTAATGGATAAATCTTACGGTGCACCAAGAATTACGAAAGATGGTGTATCAGTTGCAAAAGAGATTGATCTTGATGACAAGTTTGAAAACATGGGTGCTCAAATGGTTAAAGAAGTCGCTAGCAAAACAAATGAAGAGGCTGGTGACGGAACAACCACTGCAACTATTTTGGCCCAAGCAATTGTAACAGAAGGTGTCAAGTATGTTACTGCTGGAATGAACCCAATGGATGTCAAAAGAGGAATAGATTCAGCTGTAGAAGCTGTCAAAGAAAATCTTATTTCATCTGCTAAAAAAGTTAAAGATAGTGATGAAATCGCTCAAGTTGGTACTATTTCATCAAATGGTGATAAAGAAATTGGTTCAATGATTGCTAAAGCAATGCAAAAAGTTGGTAACGAAGGTGTTATTACTGTTGAAGAAGCCAAAGGTATCGATACTGAGTTAGATGTTGTTGAGGGTATGCAATTTGATAGAGGTTACTTGTCACCATACTTTATAACAAACAGTGATAAGATGACTACAGAGTTAGATAATCCTTATATCTTACTTCATGAAAGTAAACTGACAAACTTACAACCAATGGTTCCTCTTTTAGAAGCTGTTGTACAATCTGGAAGACCATTAATGATTATTTCTGAAGACGTTGAGGGTGAAGCTTTAGCAACTTTAGTAGTAAACAAATTAAGAGGTGGATTAAAAGTTGTAGCTGTAAAAGCTCCAGGGTTTGGTGATAGAAGAAAAGCAATGCTTGAAGATATTGCTATCCTAACTGGTGGACAAGTAATTTCTCAAGATTTAGGAATTAAACTTGAAAATGTTAAACTTGAGGATCTTGGGTCTTGTAAAAAAATTAAAGTCGACAAAGATAATAGTACTATCGTAAGTGGTAGTGGTAAAAAATCTGATATCGAAGCAAGATGTGGATCAATTAAACAACAAGTTGATGAAACAACTTCTGACTATGATAGAGAAAAGCTTCAAGAAAGACTTGCTAAACTTGCGGGGGGAGTTGCTGTTATTAAAGTCGGTGGTGCAACCGAAGTTGAAGTTAAGGAAAGAAAAGATAGAGTTGAGGACGCTTTAAATGCTACTAGAGCTGCTGTTGAAGAGGGTATTGTAACAGGTGGCGGATGTGCACTTCTTTATGCTGCTCAAGACTTAGAAAAAGTTAAAGCTAAAGGAGATGATCAAAAAGCTGGTGTTGAACTTGTAAGAAAAGCTTTAGAAGCTCCTATTAGACAAATAACTAAAAATGCTGGTGTAGATGGTTCAGTAGTTGTTGGGAAATTGTTAGAGCAGAAGAAAAAAACTCATGGATATGACGCACAAAGCGAAGAATATTGTGATATGTTCGCTAAAGGTATCATTGACCCAGTTAAAGTTGTGAGAACAGCCCTACAAGATGCTGCGTCAATTTCTGGATTATTAGTAACTACAGAAGCAATGATTGCTGATAAGCCTGAGGAGAAAGACGCTGCTGGAGGTGGAATGCCTGGAGGAATGCCTGGAGGAATGGGCGGTATGGGCGGTATGGGTGGCATGGGAATGTAACCCTATATTAATATGAATTCAAAAAGGCCATCATTAGATGGCCTTTTTTTTATGTAAAAAGAAAATATGTCAAAGAGATATAGTGGAAAATCATTTAAAGACTCTAGTATAAAAAAAAAAGCAAAATTAAGTTTTAAAGAAAAGAGAAAACTTAAAAAAGAAAAGCAGAAAAAAACTAATTAAACACCAAATTTAATAAAATCTTCAATAAACATTGGTTTTTTTAAAGTTTTAAAAATTAATTAAATATGTATAAGAACCACATTTTATGACAAATGATATTAGAAACATCACGATTATTGCCCATGTAGACCATGGCAAAACTACTTTGATTGATAATTTAATGAAACAAAGTGGATC
>CACBHL010000002.1 GCA_902539035.1 uncultured Pelagibacteraceae bacterium | reverse complement strand
AAATTAAGCCTTCTATGATACAGCCTGTTAATGAGATTAAAGCTTTAGGGAAATTTAAGGTTAAAATTTCATTACACTCTGAAGTTGATGCAGAAATATCTATAAATGTTTCATCTGCTGAAACAATTCAATAATTATACATTTTTTTCCCCAGCAATAATTAAGAATTTTATAAATATTTTTTTCATATAAATTATAAATATGGAAAATAATTTAAATCTTGTTAAAAACCAATTTAAGGAACTACCAAACAATATAGAAGCTGAACAAGCTGTAATAGGATCTATTCTTGTTAGCAATGATATATTTGATGAGATTAGTACAATAATTTCTAGTACTAATTTTTATGATCCTATGCACCAAAAGATTTTTGAAGCAATCGAAAGTCTAATTTACAAAGGAATGCTAGCAAATCCAATTACGTTAAAAAATTATTTTGAAGATGAAAAAGATGATTTAAATGTTCCAGAGTACTTAGTTAAGATTACTAAATTTTCTACATCTGTTAGACAGGCTGTAGAATACTCTAAAATTATTTACGATATGTTTGTTCGAAGAGAATTAATAAAAATTTCTGAGCAAACTATTGATAGTGCAAAATTAAATGACCTTGATACTAATGGACAAACTATTATAGAAAATTCAGAAAGACTATTATTTGATTTAGCTGAAAAAGGTTCTTTTAATTCCTCTTTAGTAAAGTTTGATGAGGCAATGAAACAGACCATTGAAATGGCATCTGCTGCTTATAAAAATGAAGAAGGAATAGTTGGCGTTCCAACTGGACTTAGAGATTTAGATGATAAACTGGGGGGCTTACATCAATCTGATTTAATCATTATAGCTGGACGACCTTCAATGGGTAAAACTTCACTTGCAACAAATATTGCATTTAATGCAGCACAAAAGTTACAGGATAGTGGAAAAAAATCTTCTATTGCATTCTTTTCACTAGAGATGTCGTCTGAACAACTTTCAACAAGAATAATTTCAGAACAAGCAAGAATTAGTTCAAATGATATTAGAAGAGGAAGAATTTCTGATGATCAGTTTGATAAATTTTTAGAAACTTCAAAAAATATTTCTGAACTTCCACTTTATATTGATGAAACACCAGCAATTACAATTGCTGCCTTGAGTAATAGAGCAAGGCGCATCAAAAGACTATTTGGTCTTGATATGATTGTAGTTGATTATATTCAGCTAATGAGAGGTACTACGTTTAACAAAGATGGAAGAGTACAAGAAATCTCACAAATTACCCAAGGTCTAAAAGCAATTGCTAAAGAACTTTCGGTTCCAGTAGTAGCTCTATCTCAATTATCTAGACAAGTTGAGCAAAGAGACGACAACAAACCACTTTTATCAGATTTAAGAGAGTCTGGTTCGATTGAGCAAGATGCTGACGTTGTTATGTTTGTTTATAGAGAAGCATATTATTTACAAAGAAAAGAGCCAAGAGAAGCCACAGTTGAGCATGCTGAATGGCAAGCAAAAATGAATGAAGTTGCACATCTTGCTCAACTTATTATTGGGAAACAAAGACACGGTCCAATAGGTAACGTAACTCTTGAATTTGAAGAAAGATTTACAAAATTTAAAGATACTCAAACTAATTAATTTCCAATATAAAAGAGCTAATGTTGGCTCATATGTATCAAAACATTGTTTTAAAGAATCCAAAAGCAATACTTGTATTATTAATAATCACCATCTTAAGTTTTAGTTATTATGCAAAAGATTTTAGATTAGATGCATCCTCAGAAACATTATTGATAGATGGTGATCCCGATTTAGCCTATCTAAAAGAAGTTTCTGAAAGATACGGATCTAGAGAGTTTTTAATTCTTACTTATACACCTAATGAAGGAATGGTAACTGATACGTCAATTAATAATTTACTAAGTTTAAAATATAAAATTCAAAGTTTGAATTGGGTTCATAGTGTTGTAACTCTCTTGGATATACCATTGTTAAGTAATTCGGATGCCCCACTTCAAGAAAGATTAGAAACTTTTAAAACTTTAAAAGACGAAGATGTTGACAAAGATAGAGGATTTAAGGAAATTCTTAATAGTCCTGTATTTAGAAACTTTGTCATTAGTGAAGATGGTAAAACAAGTGGCATAATTGTTTATATTAAACAATCTCAAAAACTTAAAAACATTGACAGTAAATCAAAAGATGAAATTGAAAATTATAAAGATCAAATAAAAAAACAAAATCATCAAAATATTCTAGAGATCAGACAAGTCATCCAGAGCTATAGTAATGTAGGTAAGATTTATTTAGGTGGCATACCAATGATTGCTGATGACATGATGACCTTTATTAAAAGTGACATTGTGGTTTTTGGTATAGGTGTCTTATTATTTATTATTGCAACCTTATGGTTTGTCTTTAGGAAACTTATTTGGATTATAGTTCCAATTAGCAGTTGTATATTTTCAGTAGTAATAATGACTGGATTACTCGGGTTGTTAGGATGGAAAGTCACTGTTATTTCATCAAACTTCATTGCTTTGATGTTGATTTTAACAATGGCAATGAACATTCATATGAGTACAAGATTTTTACAACTTAAAAAAAATTCACCTACTAAAAATAATTTTGAAATTATTTCTTTAACGACCAAAAAAATGTTTTGGCCGATTTTTTACACTGCTCTTACTACTATTTTAGCATTTTTGTCTTTAATCTTTAGTGAAATCAAACCTATTATTGACTTTGGATGGATGATGACTTTTGGTCTAATTACTTCATTTATAATTACCTTTACTTTACTCCCAACTTTTTTGAGTTTCGCTCCCTCAGATAATATCTCGCTTATAAAAGAACAAGATTCTAAATTCACTAATTTTCTAGGATCACTTTCTATAGGTAAAAAAAATTTAATTTTTTCAGTAACAGGAATTGTAATTATTTTAAGTATTATTGGTATTAGCAAGCTAGAGGTTGAAAACAGCTTTATTAATTATTTTAACAAAAATACTGAAATCTATAAAGGCATGAAACTTATAGATGAAGAGCTTGGAGGTACAACACCATTAGAAGTAATTCTTAAGTTTCCTAAGAAAGATAAAGAAAAAAAATCAGCTGAAGATGACGAGTTTGAGGATTGGGGAGATGAAAATGATAAGAATGATGACAAATATTGGTTTACTAAAGATAAAATTGATAAAATTGCATCTGTTCATAATTACTTAGATAGTCTTCCTGAAATTGGAAAAGTTTTGTCTTTTTCATCAATTATTGATGTAGCAACTCAATTAAATAATAATAAACCTTTAGGCACATTAGAAATGGGTGTGCTTTATTCCAAGATACCTGAAAGTATTAAAACAGAGATTATTGATCCATATCTTTCAATAGAAAACGATGAAGCAAGGATAAGCTTAAGAATAATAGACTCTCAAGACAATTTAAGAAGGAACGATTTAATCAATAAAATAAATTTTGATCTTAAAAATAAAATTGGTCTAAAAGAAAGTGAATATAAACTTGCAGGAGTATTAATTTTATTTAATAATTTATTACAGAGTTTATTTAAATCACAAATACTTACTTTAGGACTGGTAATGATTGGGATTTTTATAATGTTTTTAATTCTATTTAGAAATATTAAATTATCTTTAATAGGAGTGGTGCCAAACTTTATTGCAGCATTTTTCATACTTGGAATTATAGGTTTACTAAAAATTCCTTTAGATATGATGACTATTACCATTGCTGCAATTACTATTGGTATAGCAGTAGATAATAGTATCCATTATATTTATCGTTTCAAAGAAGAGTTCAACAAGATTAAAGATTATAATAAAACATTAAAATTATGTCATTCAACAGTAGGGGTTGCAATCTTAAACACTTCAATCACAATTGTGTTTGGATTTTCAATTTTAGTTTTATCTAAGTTTATCCCCACAATTTATTTTGGCATGTTTACTGGTTTAGCAATGTTATTGGCTATGATCTCGGTATTGACTTTACTGCCTGCATTGATCTTGATTATCAAACCCTATGGTAAATCAGCTTAATGTTAGAAACTTTAGTAGATTTTTACAAAGCAACTTCTATTATAGATTTGACTTATTTAGTCATCACTATCTGGTCTTTAACCAGCTGTTATAAAAAAGGTTTTATATTAAGTATTCTGTCCATGGCAAAGTGGCTTTTGGCCTATGTGATAACTCTAATTCTATTTCCAAGAGTTAAACCTTATGTAAAGGACATGATTGATAATGAATATGTATTGGATGTTGGTCTTGGTATGGCAATTTTTATTGTAGTTATTTTTTTAGTATTGCTGGTTAATAAAGGTATTAGTAAAGCTATTAGATATACTGGTATTGGTGGTTTAGATACAACTTTCGGATTCTTTTTTGGCTTTATAAAAGCTTATATAATTTCTGTTTGTATTTTTTCAGGTATTCATATCGTTTATAATCATGATAAATGGCCAATAAATATGGACAAATCATACGTCTTTCCATATTTAGAAAAAGGTAGTAGTTACTTAATTAAAGAATTTCCTAATGAAAAAACATATCAAGAATCTAGAGAAAAAATTAAAGATCTTTGATCCAAAACTAAAAGAAGAATGTGGAGTATTTGGTATTAGTAATGCAAAAGATGCTTCAGCTTTAACCGCTCTTGGTTTACATGCTTTACAACATCGAGGACAGGAAGGTTGTGGAATTGTTAGTTTTGATGGTGAAAAATATTATTCTGAAAAGCGATTTGGTTTAGTTGGAGACAACTTTAATAAAGAAAAAGTTTTAAATAATTTAAAAGGTAATTATGCAATAGGTCACAATCGATATAGTACAACTGGTAATAATACTTTACGAAATATCCAGCCTTTTTTTGCTGATACTAATGCGGGAGGAATCGGAGTTTCACATAATGGAAATTTAACCAATTCAATTTCTTTGAGAAAAAAACTTGTAGAGGAAGGAGCTATTTTTTATACAACTTCAGATACAGAAACTATCGTGCAATTGATTGCAAAATCTAAGAGATCAAAAACTATCGACAAAGTCATTGATGCAATTTTTCAAATTCAAGGAGGATATGCTTTAGTAATGCTCACTCAAAACTCTCTTATTGGGGTAAGAGATCCGTATGGCATTAGACCTTTGTTAATTGGAAAATTGGGAAGTAGTTATGTCCTAGCATCAGAAACATGTGCATTAGATATTATTGGTGCAAACTTTGTAAGAGAGGTTGAAAATGGCGAAATTGTTTTGATTGAAAACAATAAACTGACTAGTATCAAGCCCTTTCCACCTAGAAAAGTAAGACCATGTGTTTTTGAATATATCTATTTTGCAAGACCTGATAGCTTAATTGATAATAAGACTGCTTATGAACATAGAAAAAATTTAGGTGTTGAGCTTGCAAAAGAAAATGATATCGATGCAGATATTGTAGTTCCAGTCCCAGACTCTGGTAATGCGGCAGCATTGGGGTTTGCCCAAAAGCTTAAAATAAACTTTGAACATGGCTTGATAAGAAACCATTACGTGGGTCGAACTTTTATTGAACCAAGTCAAAAAATTAGGAGCTTAGGTGTTAAGCTTAAATTAAATGCAAATCAAACTACTATCAGGGATAAAAAAATTATTTTAATTGATGACTCGCTTGTAAGAGGAACTACTTCTCACAAAATAGTAAAAATGTTATACGATGCAGGTGCAAAAGAAGTTCATGTTAGAATAGGTTGTCCAGAAATCAGATATCCTGATTTTTATGGTGTGGATACTCCAACAAAAAAAGAATTATTAGCTGCAAATAAAACAAATGATGAAATTTGTGAGTATATTGGTGCTAAATCATTAAAATTTTTATCCATTGATGGTTTATATAGAGCTATAGGTTTTGATAAACGAAATGATACCTACCCTCAATTAACAGATCATTATTTTACAGGAGATTATCCAGTTAAACCAGTTGACGAGCTAGGAGATAGTAAAATAACACAATTATCTTTGTTAAGTACTGCCTCGAACAACTAGAAAGATAAAAAGAGTTCTTTAAAAAAAAATAAAAGATACTATCTAAATAAGCATGATTAATAATAAAGAAAAAATAATTGAGTATTTTAAATCTGGAGTAAAACAGAATAAAGATTTCAAAATAGGAATTGAGCATGAAAAGTTCTTATTTAATAAGAAAAATAATAAACGGGTGGATTATTCTAAAATTAAAGACATGTTCAATGCATTATTGGAGTTTGGATGGAACCCAGTTTTTGAAAAAGAAAATATTATTGCACTTAACAAAGGTGGGAAAAGTATTACTCTTGAGCCCGGTAATCAAATTGAATTATCGGGAGATAAACTTAACCATATACATGAGGCTTGTTCAGAGTCTCAAGATTATTTATTTGAACTAAAGCAAGTTACAAAAAAATTAAATATTGAAATTGTCAGTGCTGGTTTTGATCCTATTTCGAAATTAGAAGAGATCCCAAATAATCCTAAGCAGAGATATAAATTAATGACTCAAGATATGCCTATTGGTGGTGAATTAAGTTTAGATATGATGTATCGAACCTGTGGAACACAATTAAATATAGATTATAGTTCAGAGGAAGATTTTGTTAAAAAATTTAAAGTTATAAATTCAATTGTACCCATTTCTATTGCTTTATTTGCTAATTCCTCAATAGTTGAAAAGAAAAATAGTAATTATTTATCGTACCGATCAAAAGTTTGGCAAAATACTTCTAGAGGAGGGCTTCCAAAATTGTTTTTTGAAAATTTAAATTTTGAAAAATATGCAGAATTTGCAATGGATTTTCCTGTTTTATTTATTCAAGACAAAGATAAATATATTTCTGGGAGAAAATATATTTTTAAAGATTTTATGGAAGGTAAAATCTCAGAAATTAATAACCGATTACCTACGGAGAGTGATTTTACAACACATTTAAGTACAATCTTTACAGAGAATAGATTAAAAAAATATATCGAACTTAGGTCTATGGATACTTGTGGTTGGGATTGCTTGTGTGCTGGACCTGCATTTAATATTGGAATGCTTTATGGCAATCTTGAAGAAGTTTATGATGTTATTTCTAAGTGGGAAACAGATAAGGTTATTAATGCATATTTAGAAGCACCAAAAAAAGGATTTAATACTCAATTAATGGGTAAAGATCTTCTTTACTGGTCATCCACACTGTTAAATTTATCAAAAAAAGGTTTGGAAAATAGAGATATTTTAAGCAGAAAAGGAAAGAACGAAACAATTTTTTTATCCCACTTACAAAAAGTAATTGATAATAAGACAACAAACGCAGATCATATGATTAGTAAATTTTCAGAAAATGAAAATTTAGATAAATTATATGATAAATAAAATTGTTGTTATTCAAGGTAACCATCCTTCAAAATTAAATCCAGTTTCAGATACAAGTATTTTTTTGGCAAACGAGGCTCAAAATAAGAATTATAAAATATTCTATTATGAGCCAAAAGACCTCTCAATTATCAATTCAAAAGTAATTGCAAAAGGTTTTTTTATTAAATTTAACTACGGTCAAAAAAAATTTTTTAAAATATTAAAAAAATGTAGTTTAGAACTCACTAAATCTAAATTTATACTTATACGACAAGATCCACCTTTTAATCTTGAATATATTTCAACGACTTACATTTTAGATAATATTAAAAATAAAGTAAAAATTTTAAATAACCCTACCTCTATAAGAAATGTTTCAGAAAAGTTGTATTCAGCAAAATATCAAAAATATATGCCAAGCACTATTTTTACTAAAAATATTAATGAAATAAAAAAATTTTTTAAAAAGAACAAAAAGGTTATTTTAAAACCAATCCATAGTCACAGTGGGAATGATATACATTTATTAAAAAAATTTAACTCAAAATTAATCAATAGTTTCATCAAAAAACACGATCACATTATGTTGCAAAGATTTTTACCTAAAATTAGTAAAGGAGATAAAAGAGTTTTTATAATCAATGGTAAAGTTTGTGGAGCAATCTCAAGAATTCCAAAGAAAGGATCGATTTTAAGTAATATGAGCAAAGGTGCAAAGCCTGTTAATATTAAACTTAGCGCAAATGAAAATAAAATCTCAAGGTTGATTGCTAAGGATTTAAAAAAAGATAATATTTTTTTTGCAGGAATAGATTTTATTGATCAAAAACTTAATGGAGATATTAACGTAACCTCCCCAACAGGACTTAAAACCTTTTTCGATTTATCAGGCTTAAATCTTGCTAAAGTTTTTTGGAAAGAACTTAAAGCGTGAAAACTTTAAACGAGCAGCAAAAAGGTTCTTTGCTAGCTTTTGGTGCAGTGATGTTTATTACGCCTGATAGTTTATTTATAAGATTGGCCGGTGTTGATACCTGGAGTTTAGTTTTTTATCGAGGAATAATTCCTTTTTTTACTGTGTTAGTTGGGATGTTATTTATCTACAAAGCAAATTTCTTCAAAATGCTTTTCTCGAGTGGGCACCATGGGATAATTTATATAATAACTTTTTCTATAACCAATATTGCTTTTGTTGTTTCTATTCAAAATACAAATGTAGCCAATACATTGGTTATGATTGCTATGGCGCCAATGCTTTCAGCAATTTTAGGGGCAATATTTTTAAAAGAGATGCCAGATAGTAAAACTTGGATAGCAATCGCAGTAACTTTTTTGGCTGCGATCTATATATTTTACGACTCCTTACAATTAGGGAATATTTTTGGGGATTTATTGGGACTTATATGCGCCTTGGGATTGGCAGTTGGAGCCGTTACGATTAGATCCGCTAAAACAAAAAATCTTGTTCCTGCTGCTGTAGTTGGTAAGCTGTTAGTTGCAGCATTTGCTATTTTCTTTGTTGAAACTTACGCCTTAGTTGGAAGAGACCTGTTAATTGTTCCTCTAATGTGCGTTATGTGTGTTGCGATACCTTTTGTTTTAGTAACTATTGCACCAAGATTTATACCTGCAGAGGAAGTAAACTTATTCTTTTTGCTAGAGACAATCGTTGGGCCAATTTGGGTTTGGTTGATTATTAAAGAACAGCCAAGTCTTGAAACAATTCAAGGGGGTATTGTCATCATTTTGACGATAGCTATTCACTCTTTTCTTAAACTAAAAAAAACATAGCTCTGTTACAATTAACTTGATTTGGCCACAAATCAGAAATAGATAGCGGTTCATATGAACAAGGTATTAAAAAATTCGTGGGCTTTATTTTTAGGTATGGGAGCAATTATGCTTGCGTACGGTTTTCAAGGGTCACTTCTAGGAGTTCGAGCTGTTAAAGAAGAGTTTAGTTTAACTGCGACTGGATTTATGATGTCTGGTTATTTTGTTGGATATTTTATAGGCGCAGTTACTATTCCTAAATTAATTTCAAGAGTTGGTCATATCAGAATCTTTGCAGCTTTTGCATCAATTGCATCCTTAGTAATTCTAGTTCATGCTGTGTTCGTTAGTCCATTAGTTTGGTTTTTATTAAGAGTTCTTACAGGTATCAGCATGGTCTCTATTTATACAGTCGCAGAGAGTTGGTTAAATGATAGAGCAAGTAATAAAAACAGAGGAAGCGTTTTATCAATCTACATGGTGATTTTATATGGTTCAATGGGAATAGGGATGTTTTTTTTAAACTTTAGTAATCCAAAAAATTTCGAACCTTTTATATTAGTATCGATAATAACATCAGGCGCACTGATTCCAATTTTACTCACTAAAAGAAAACCTCCAACATTTAAAAAAATAGAAACTATGTCTATTCAAGAAGTTTATATTTCATCTCCTTTTGGAATGGTTAGCTCATTTCTTTACGGTACAATACAATCTGCGTTATTCACATTATTGGCTGTGTACGCTGCAGGAATGAATTTTTCTATTTTTCATATTTCATTAGTTACATTTTTATTAGCTATTTCTGGTGCAATTTCACAATGGCCAATAGGAAAATTATCCGACATTTATGATAGAAGAAAAGTAATTATTGTTACAAGTTTTGCTTCTGCTTTTTTTGCATTATGCGCAATTCTTTCATCTGCACAAATGTATTTACCCGAAGGATTGGCAACAACTAAATTTTGGTTTTATGTTTTTTTAATTTTATTTTCTTTTTGTAGTTTGCCAATGTTTTCATTAATCCTTGCACATACTAATGATTTTATTCCTAAAGAAAAATTCGTTGCTGCTGGTGCTAGTCTACAATTTATTTTTGGGTTAGGAGCAATGGGTGGTCCATTTTTATGCTCGATTTTCATGGATATGGCTGGTTTAAATGGATTTTTTATTTTTCTTATGTTTTTTCATATTTTAATTGGAGTTTATGGTGTTTATAGATCTAGAGTGAGAGCAGCAGTTGAAAATCCAGACTCTCAATTCATTGCAATGCCTCAGTCAATTACGCCCGCAGGTATTGAATTAAACCCTACTACAGAGCCAATTGATGAGCCAACAAAAATAGGTTCAGAAACCGTTGCAAAAGACATCGAGGCTTCTGATCAACAATAAAAATAAGTTTAATAATCAGCGTCGTTTTGTAAAGTGAAGTATGTTGGCTTTATTGTTATTTTGATAGAGTAATCTTATGAATAATAAAGATATTCAGAACCTGTTTGAGAGAACACGAAATCAATCGATTAAAATTACTGAAAATCTAAGTCCTGAGGACATGAATATACAATCGATGGAAGATGCTTCACCCATTAAATGGCATCTAGCACACACAACTTGGTTTTTTGAAAAATTCGTTTTAAGTAAAATAAAATCTAATTATAAATATTTCAATAAAGATTATAATTATTTGTTTAATTCCTATTACGTCAAAGCAGGTCCAAGATACAAAAGATCACTTAGAAACATAATTTCACGCCCAGGAATTGAGGAGGTTCTAGAATATAGGCAAACTATAAACCACAGAATTACAGAGTTATGTCAGTCAAGTAACTCCAATTTAGATATGATTGAGGTAGGTTGTCACCATGAAATGCAACATCAAGAACTAATGTTAACAGATCTACAACATGGTTTAAGTTTCAACCCAACTGATCCTAAGTACGACCGAAATAAAAAAGATATTGAAAATGAAAATATTAAACAAGAGTGGGTTGGTTTTGAAAAAACTATTAAAAGTGTAGGTACAGATGACAAAAATTTCTCTTTCGATTGTGAGCGACCTAAACATGAAGTTTTAATCTTACCCTTTGAAATATCAAACAAGTTAGTTACAAATGGTGAATGGATTGAGTTTATTGATAATAATGGTTATAATAAGAGTGATTATTGGTTGTCCGATGGATTTTCAACATGTCAGCAGGAAAATTGGCAGTTCCCTCTTTACTGGATAAAAGAAGAAGGTAAATGGTTTCACTTCACTTTAAATGGAAAAAAAGAAATTGATCTTAATGCACCTGTAAGTAATATTAGCTATTTTGAAGCTGACGCTTTTGCAAGATGGAACAATAAACGACTTCCAACAGAATTTGAATGGGAAGTTGCTTCTAATGATCATATTCATGGAAATTTTTTAGAAAATAAAATATATCAGCCATATTCAAAAAAAAATGGTGCAGATTTAAATCAACATTGGGGACACGTATGGGAGTGGACTTCCTCTAACTTTTCTCCTTATCCAGGATTTAAATATCACAATGATGACATCAGTGAATACAATGGTAAGTTCATGGTCAACCAAATGGTATTAAAAGGAGGCTCTTGCCTTACCCCTAAAGACCAAATTAGAAAATCATATCGTAATTTCTTTTATCCTCATCAAAGATGGCAAATGTCTGGACTAAGACTTGCTAAATAAGAGAATTTTTGTATGACTAGAACAAAAAAATTCAACTTTTTTAGGTAAATCAATCATTACATGTCAAAACGCGCTGTTACTAAAAAAAAATAAAACTGTAAGAACAACCTAAATGTCTAAATCTAATACCAATTTAAATTCTAAACTAACTGATGCTACGGATATTAGTAAACCATGGGATAAGGATAATCAGGCCTGGTGGGACTGGTATGTTAGTCTCGCAGATAATGATGATAAAGAAAATGAAATTATTAATGCCGATCCTTTACCAGATATTACAATACCCAGTGATGATGAAATTATCTCAGAATTAGCTAAGCCCTACCATTTAACTAATGATCAAATTGAATTTTTTAAAAAGAATGGATTTATTAAACTTAAAAAGGTTTTTTCACCTGGAGCCGTACTAAAACTTAGATCTGAGTTAATTAGTTTATTAAAAGAAGAATTTAAAGTTGATCCAGATAAAGGAGCACATGCCCGTTTCCTTAGTCTTGAAATGATTTGGCCTGACAACGCACTTCTTCGTGCTTATGTATTATCACCTCGTCTAGGGCAAATTTCAGCAGATCTTCTTGGAGTACCAGCTGTTAGACTTTATCATGACAATGTATTAGCTAAACAAGCTGGTTGTGGTCGTACCCCATGGCACTTTGACGATCATCATTTTCCTCTAGATACCAATGATGTAGTTACTGCTTGGGCACCTGCACAGCCAATTCCTCTTGAGATGGGACCGCTCTCTTTCGCCTATCCACTCGATGTCCACAAATTAGTCAATGCAGTTACGTTTAAAAAAACTGGTACTGGATATGACCGTGGGGTTACAGATGTTTTTTCAAAAAATAATGTAAGTGTGAATGAAACTCCATTTGAACTGGGCGAAGTTAGCTTTCATCATAATTTAAATTTTCATACAGCTTCACGCAACCGTACTAATCGTAGTCGAGTGGCTCTTGCCAATACTTATTATCGTGATGGAGCGAGAATAATTAATTCACCTACAATGGTTTCTGGTGACTGGCAGAAATTTGTACCTAATGTCAAACCAGGAGACTTAGCAGCTAGTCCACTAAATCCGATTTGTTGGCCAGTAAAAGATAACTCATGAAAAACATAAATAATCAAAATGGATTGAATTCGATCTGGACTAAAAGTCTTGCTCGTAATCTTCATCCTAATGGTAATGCTTTAGTTGACCATTTAAAAAAAATCCATCAAGAAAATACTGGATTTACAGAAGCATGTGCAAGTTCGTGTCGTGATAAAACTGGACGTAATAGTTATGAATGGTTAGGAGAAGTTGTGCCTGATAACCTAAGATTAAATGTGTTAGATCTTGCCTGTGGGTCAGGTCCTTTATTAAAAATTTTATTTGATCGTAATAAAAATTTAAATTTAAAAGGTATAGACATGTGTCCTGAAGAATTAGTATTAGCTAAGACTCGTCTTAAAAATAGTGGAGTCAATCTTATTGAGTCAAAAGCACAAAATTTGACAGCAATTAATGACAACTCTATAGACATTGTGTTATGTCATTGGGCTTTAACATTAATGGAACCGATAGCTCCTGTTTTAGATGAAGTCAAACGCGTTTTAACTTCTAGGGGTCAGTTTGCAGCATTAGTTGATGGACCAATGAATTCAGCATCTGGTTATGCAGAGGTACACGATTTAATTTATAGTTATGTACAAGAGGAAATACCTAGTTATGGAGAGATTGACTTAGGTGACCCAAGGATAAGAGGATCTGAAAGTCTACGTAACCTTGCACATAAAGCTTTTCCAGAAGCAAATGTAACTATCGAAACAAATGTTGTATCTATGGAAGGACCAGTTACTAAAGTAGCTGAAATTGCTGCAGGATTTTTTTATGCTGCATTTATCTTAAAACCAGAGAAAAGAAAATTAATGATTAACGATTTAACTAACGTGCTCGCAATATCCAAAGTGAGCACAGATAATGAGAGACTAGGGCGATTTTCAATGCCAATTAGTCGTCTTTTAGTTACGCAAAGTATAAAATGAAATTATTTTTACAAGAAGTAAGTCTGGGTTTAAGTAAAAAAAACAAGAAGTTAAGTTCTAAATGGTTTTATGACTTTCGTGGATCAAAACTTTTTGAACAAATTACCAAGTTAAAAACGTATTACCCAACAAGAACCGAAAGAAAAATTTTAAAAGATAATAAAATTGAAATAGCTAATAAAATAGGTAAAGGGGCAGTTTTAATTGAACCAGGTGCTGGAGACTTCAAAAAAATAGCTATTTTTCTCAAAAACTTAGATAAGCCAAAAAAATATATACCTTTGGATATTTCCGAAGATTACATAAATAAGGTATCTAAAAGTTTTAAAAAAAAATTTCCAAAAATAGCTATTACTCCTAAAGGATATGACTTTTCAAAAAATAATAAACTACCTTTTAAAATCAACTCATCTGAAAATATAATTATATTTTTTCCTGGATCAACAATTGGTAATTTTGAAGAGAAGGAAGCTATTAAATTTTTAAAAACATTAAAATCAAAATTTAAAGCAAAAAAAATTATCATTGGAGCTGATTTAGTAAAAGATATCCCAACTCTAATTACTGCCTATGATGACAAAAAAGGGGTGACTGCAAAATTCAATAAAAATATTTTGCGAAGAATCAATATTGAATTAGGTGCAGATATAAATCTGAATTTCTATAAACATTTAGCAATTTATAATAAACAAAAAAAGAGAATTGAGATGAGACTAAAATCTAAAAAAAAAAATAATATTAAAATTAATGGTTCAAATTATTTAATTAAAAAAAATGAGGAAATTCACACTGAAAATTCTCATAAATATACAATTAAATCCTTTAAAAACTTAGCTAATAAAGCTGGATGGAAACTAAATAAAACTTGGGTTGATGACAAAAAACTTTTTAGTGTTCATTGTCTAAATTAAAAAAATTTTACTCGTCAGAAAAATATTCAACTTCCTTAAATCGATCTGTTGGAAAAAGCCAATAAAATCCAAATGTTTCATCACTGTTATTTTTAAGTGCATGTTTAGCATTATTAGAAATATAAACTACATCCCCTTTTTTAATCTCTTCTAATTCACCATCTTTGTTTAAAGTTGCAGAACCATTGGTTACTAAATAAATTTCGTCAGGTGAATGGTGATGCAAAGTTAATTTTCCACCAGGTAAAACCTCCGCAAAACCACAAGAAATTCCTTTGCTTCCATCAATATCTGCATCAACTAAAAATTTCCATCTTACTCCTGGATATTTCTCACTTGTTTTCCATTCCTGATCTGAGATTGAGTTAAAATTTTTTACAAATATCATGTATTTATAGATTATATATATTTTAGAAGATTTGAATAAAAATTATGATTGAAGAGATTGGTATTTATCTAACATCAATGATTTTGGGAATAATGGTGTTCTTCTCATTTGTGATAGCACCAGTTGTCTTTACAACATTGGACGAAGAAAATGCCCGGAAATTTATCAGAAGAATATTTCCTTTTTATTATAATGTTAATTTAGTAATAAGTTTTATTGTTCTCTTAACGTTTTTTTTTCTTAGTAAATTTGGAATTAAGTTTATTTTAATTTTAATAATCACCATTTTATTTGCTATTTCAAATTATTATTTAATGCCTTTAATTAACAAATATAGAGATGAAAAACAGAATAAAAAATTCAAATATTCACATTTCATATCTGTTGTAATTAATTTTATTCAAATGATTTTTTTAGTATTTTTACTTATTTAAATATTGAATTTTTTAATTTTTAAAAAAATATTTCTAAATATCTGATTGTATAATTCATAAATCGTCAAAACTACAAAATATAAATTTGAAATAGTCCACACAAAAAGTGACAAATAATCAAAATAACTATTTAAAGAATAAAATGAATATAGCAAAATTTTAAGTGAAGAAAAAAACCATAAAAACATAAATACAAATGAATATTTTTTATATTTTTCAACTCGCAATGGATGGATATATTTTATAGGTATAAATTTTAAAACTATAAATGTTGAAATCAGCAATAAATTGAAAATCTGCGAAAAATCGAAAATGTATAAATAAAAAACCAGTATATTCCAAACGCATGGGAAACCTTTATAAAAATTATCTGAAGTCATCACATTAGAATTTGAGTATGAAATTGCTGAGATAATTAATATGAGAGAGGGTATAATGAACTCAAAATTCACTGGTACTAATTTAAACCAATATATCATTACAGATGGAATTATTATATAATTGAAGAAATCAATTACGCTATCAAGCATTCTGCCATCTATATTTTTTATAAAGATTTTTACTTTAAACTTTCTCGCTAACGAGCCATCTATAGCATCAATTAATAATGCCAATCCTAAAAATAAAAAAGCTGATGTTGGATCATTTTTAAATATACATATTAGAGCAAAAAAACCTGCTATTAATCCAGAACATGTTAAAAAATGAACAGACCAAGCTAGGAGAATATTTAGGTTTCTGTTAAAATAATTCATATTTTTGTTTAACAAATGTGTAAAAATTTATTACGTAAATTCTTGTCGCGCTTTAAAATGTATTATGAATAAAGAAAACGCAAGTAAACTGTGGAAAATGATACAGGAAGCTGGCGATTATTTACGAGGGCAATTACCTGATCATCCTAATCATCCAAAAGGTAGGAATGCTTATGCACATGTAGCTATTTGCATAAAATCTAAATTTAATGCGAGTTACAAAGATATACCCGATGAAAAGTTTAATGAAGTTTTAAAATATATTAAATTTTTAAAGCAAAATCCAAATTAGAGACTCATTGGTTAGGAAAATAGTCCTTTAATTCACCTTCTCGATATACGTCTGCAGTACAACAATGAAGTCCTCCTCCAAATGCATAAGCATCACGTAGTTCTACTGGTACCACTTCCATTCCAAGTTTATCTAATTGTTCTGCCTGATAAGTTTCACTTTTTTCAACACACACAGTTTTAGAATCTAAAACCAATACATTCATAGATAACCATGTTGATGAATAACATAAAGGAGGTGGTTTATTATGTGCTGGTTGCGCACTATCTATTATTTCCCATCCATTATTTTCAAATAACTTTCTTTGTTCATTAGGCAGTCTTCTTTGAGGATTATTAATTATTAATCCCTCTTTTATTGGTGTGAAAGTTGCATCAATATGAATTGGATATGGATCACCAGGAAAGTTCACTGCATGAACTCGGTGATCTTTATAATGTCTTTTTAACCAATTAATACCTTTTAAGTTTGTAGTAAAACCATGTTGAACTACCAAATCTTTTCCAAATCTTAATACATCTGCAGCATCAAATAATGGCTCTTCTTCGGTTGTTACAAAATATTTTTTTTCAGTCCACTCTAATCTTTTTTGAACTCCAATTTTATCTGACAAATAATCTTTTTGATAATCAAGATCCGTTAATCTAGGCTTTGGTGCAGACTCATGTCGCATATTTGGATCTTGATTATAATAATCTTGTAAAAGTGGTCTGTAACATAAATATTCAAACCAACGACAACGATAGCTCATTGTTGCTTCTAAAATTTCATTACCAACAGTCAATAAAACGTCTCTCGGTGGCATACAGCCAAACATGGTTTCTGCTTCCCAATCAGGAGTTGATGTTTTTTGATTAAAATCTATGGGTGTTGGTCTATCTACTTTAATTCCTCTTTTTTGAAGTAGGTTTGAAAAATCATCTAATAGTTGATTGGCTTTATCAACTGTATCTTTAGTTCTTGGTCCAAACTGTCCACGCATATCGCTATCTTCTGGAACTTTTGCATCAACTGCTGGTTCAGGGGCTGGTATACATGTCCCATCTGCTCTTCCAACAATTACATGTTTTAATGGATCCCACTCATTCCAACTATTCACAATAATATTACTTTTATTCATAGATTAATTCAATGCGATGTATCTTTTATTCCATCTCATAATAAGACTGTAATAAATTATTGAGATAAAAAGAAAAAATCCTCCAATGATTGTGTTTGTTGTTGGGACCTCATTTATACCAAACAGAGGTAACCATACCCAGAATATTCCACCTATTACTTCAGTTAAAGATAACAAGGTTAGTTCTGCGGCAGGAATAGCTTTTGATCCAATTGAATATAAAATTAAACCAAAACAGACTAAAGTTCCATGTAAAGAAAATAAAGTTCCATTATAGCTTGATGAGAAAAATACCAAACCATTCGTAATGATTGCTATAGATGAAAAGACTACACAAAAAAATCCTGCAAAAGCAACTGTAGTAAATTTAGGAGTTTCTTTTCTCCACCTTAAGGATACAGAAAAAACTGAAAAACCGATTGAAGCTGTTAGACCAAATACAAATCCAATTAAAGATTTTTCACTAGTATTACCAAGTGCCATTATCATTATACCTGCAGTTGCTATCAAAATTGAAATCCAAACATTTAAAGAAATTTTTTCTTTTAAAAACAAAAAAGCTAATAATGCTGTAAAAAAAGGCATTGCGGCCAAACAAAGTAATGTAACTGCAGCACTTGTATTTGTTATTGAATAAATAAAGGTGATCATTGCAACTCCTAAACCCGAGCCCCCTATCACACCCGATAACCCTATTTTAAAGTAATTTTTATAAAAATTTTTTCCTTCTTCAAAGAACAAATAAAGATTTAATAAAATGAAAATAGTTAAACCTCTTCCAAAAATATACTGCCATGGGACTAATTGCGGATTATCCATGTATCTCACAACTAATGGGCCAAATGACCACAGTAAGCCTGCAAACAATACAACTGGAATAGCAATTTTGGGACTTTTAAGCTCAATCATATGCCGAAATCTAATTCTAAAAAGAATATTCTACAACAAAAATATATTTTAAATCTAAATATAAATTAGTGATATATATGAAATTAAATTAATAGCTCCTATGGATTTAAAAATTTTAGAGATTGCTTCGGATACAGAAAATAATAAAAATATCAAAAATTACACTCATGCTGCAAAATCGAAAAATCCACTATGTGGTGATGAAATTCAAATAAAGTTAGTCATAAAAAATGAAAAACTTGTTGATTTTGGCTACCAGGGAAAATCATGTATTTATTGTCAGGCTACTGCAAGTCTATTGTCAAAAAATTTAATAAACTCAAAAAAAAAAAAAATTGATGAGCTGTGTGATTATGCAAAATCTTTTTTTAATAAAAAACAAGAAAGTATTGAAAAGAAATGGTCTTTTTTAAGTAAATTGTTTGATAAAAAAAATGTATCAAGAAAAGAATGTATTCTTCTTACTTTTAATGCCTTAAAAAAAATTGTATCAAATTAATTTATGGGAAATTTTAAACAATCATTTTTAGCAGGGCTCTTTTCGATTATCACAATTGGAATACTTACTCTTTTAACTTACAAAACTGAGTATGGAATATTTTTAATTGCTTCCTTTGGATCTTCAATGGTACTACTTTATGGATATCCTGAAAGTCCTTTCGCTCAGCCAAAAAATGTTTTCTTTGGTCACGTTCTTACTGCAATTGTGGGAATGATTTTTTTATACTTTGTACCTTTACCTTTGTATTTAACTATCCCTTTGGCTGTAGGTTTTGGTGTTGGATTGATGATATTATTTAATGTAACTCATCCTCCAGCTGGTGGAAATCCCATTATAGTCATAATGGGTAGTGTGTCGGTGGACTACTTGTTGACCCCTGTGATTTCTGGTTCAATAATTATTCTAATTTTTGCAATAATTATTAATCGATTAATCTTAAAAAAAAATTATCCCTCTAGGAAATAATTTGTTTGCTAGCCTCTAGAAAATAAGGTTAGATGGCCTAAAATAAATTAAAATTTTATTACATACAGGAGAGTAAATGAAGATATTGTGCGTATTATACGATGATCCTAAGGGTGGAATGCCAAAATCATATCCACTTAGTGATCTTCCTAAATTAGAGAAATATCCAGATGGAATGACTTTACCAAGTCCAAAAGGTAGGGACTTCACACCAGGTGAATTATTAGGATGTGTTTCAGGGGGATTAGGATTAAGAAAATATTTAGAGTCTAATGGACATGAATTTGTTGTAACAAATAGTAAAGATGGAGATGGATGTGAAGCTGATAAACATATCGTTGATGCAGATATCGTTATATCTCAACCATTTTTTCCTTACTATTTAACAAAAGAGAGAATTGCAAAAGCAAAAAATTTAAAAATGGCTATTACTGCTGGAATTGGTTCAGACCATGTTGATTTACAAGCAGCAATGGATAATAAAATTGACGTAGTAGAAGTTACATTTTGTAATTCAAGATCAGTAGCAGAACATATAGTTATGATGATTGTTTCAATGGTAAGAGATTATCACAATCAACATAGGATAGTTAATGAAGGTGGTTGGAATATAGCTGATGCTGTGCAAAGATCTTATGACGTTGAAGGTATGCATATCGGAACAGTTGCTGCTGGTCGTATTGGTCTAGATGCACTTAGAAAGATGAAACCTTTTGATGTACATTTACATTACTTTGACAGACATAAACTACCTGACAGTGTTGAAAAAGAATTAAATCTAACTTTTCATGAGTCTGTAGAATCTATGGTCAAAGTCTGTGATGTAGTGACAATAAATTGTCCACTCCATCCAGAAACTGAAAACTTATTTGATGATGCATTGATAAGTAAAATGAAAAAAGGTGCATACATTGTTAATACTGCTAGAGGTAAAATTTGTAACCGTGAGGCTATAGCAAAAGCTCTAGAAAGTGGACAGTTGAGTGGCTATGCTGGAGACGTTTGGTTTCCACAGCCAGCTCCAAATGATCATGTTTGGAGAACTATGCCTAACCATGGGATGACACCACACACTTCCGGAACTTCATTATCGGCTCAAACTAGATATGCTGACGGCGTAAGAGAAATTTTAGAATGTTTCTTTACGGGTAGTGAAATTAGAGATCAATATCTTATTGTTAAAGATGGCCAATTAGCTGGAATGGGTGCTCACTCATACAGTAAAGGATCAGCAACAGGTGGATCTGAAGAAGCGGCTAAATATAAGAAAAAATAACTTACACTAATACTTATTAAAGGTAGTTTACTAAAAGTAGCTACCTTTAATATCATAGACTAAATTCTTTTTTTTTGTTTATGATGTTAAATGAAAATTATAACTATCATAACTTTTATCATATCCTTCATTACTGCAGCAGAGGCTAATCAAAAAAGTAAAGCATATTTTGCTGGTGGGTGTTTTTGGTGTATGGAAGAGTCCTTCGAAAAATTAAGTGGAGTTGAAAAGGTAATATCGGGCTACTCTGGTGGCATTACAGAAAACCCAACCTACAAAGAAGTAGTTTATGGTAAAACTGGCCATTTTGAAGTTGTTGAAATTATCTATGACAAAAAAATTATTTCTTTTAAAGAATTGCTGAATATTTTTTGGAAAAATATAGATCCATTCGATCCTTATGGACAATTTTGCGATAAAGGATATAGCTACAGATCAGTTGCTTTTTATCAAAACGATGAAGAAAGAAAACTTATAGAAAATAGCATAAGAGAACTAAAGAAAAAATTTAATAAAGAAATCGTCACTTACGTAAGAAGTTTTGATAAATTTTACCAAGCCGAAGTTTATCACCAAGATTTTTATGTAAAAAAATTTCAAAGGTATTTGGAATATAAAAAAGCTTGTAGAAGAGAAGAAATTTTAAACAATATTTGGAACCTTTAAAACCTGTGAAAAACCAAATTAAATGGAATTTTGATAATTCTTATTCTAAGTTACCCGAATCTTTTAAGGAGATTGTTAAACCTGTTTCAGTTTTGAAGCCTGAATTGGTTATCTTAAATGAAAATTTGGCAAAGGAATTGGGGCTTGATTTTTCCAAAATTGAAAAAAAAAAATTATCTGCTCTATTTGCAGGAAATATCCTTCCTGAAGGAACTAACTCAATAGCTCAAGCTTATGCAGGGCATCAATTTGGACATTTTACAATGTTAGGTGATGGAAGAGCAGTTTTAATCGGTGAGCATGTAACTAATCAAAAAAAAAGATACGATATTCAATTCAAAGGATCTGGCAGGACTTCGTTTTCAAGAGGTGGTGATGGTCGTGCAGCTTTGGGGCCAATGCTAAGAGAATATATTATTAGTGAGGCTATACACTCATTAAATATTCCTACAACGAGAAGTCTTGCTGTGACTAAAACTGGAGAAAAGGTTGTAAGGGAAAATTTGTTAGAGGGTGCAATACTAACTAGAGTTGCCTCTAGTCATATTCGAGTTGGAACATTTCAATACATCGCTGCAAAACAAAATATTGATGAATTGAAGATGTTAATTGATTATACAATTGTTAGACATTATCCAGAAATTAAATCCTCCAAAACAAAAGCTGTAGATTTATTAAATTTGGTAATTGAGAAACAATGTCAGCTAATAATTAATTGGATGCGTGTTGGATTTATTCATGGAGTAATGAATACTGATAACATGACAATTTCTGGTGAAACTATAGATTATGGACCCTGTGCTTTTATGGATTACTATGATCCTAAAACTGTTTTTAGTTCAATTGATAAGTTTGGAAGATATGCATTTTCAAATCAGCCAGCAATTGCAAAATGGAACTTGGCTCGATTTGCTGAATGCTTGATCCCTCTTATTGATGAAAGTGAAGAACAGGCTATTAAAACTGCAACCAAAATTATTGATAATTTTCAAAATATTTATGAACAAAAATGGTTAAATATGATGAAATCTAAACTTGGTTTGGTGGGTAATAATAAAGATGACTTAAAACTGATTAATTCTTTACTTAATTGGATGGAAAAAAATAAAGCAGATTACACAAATACATTTTGTTATTTAATGGGAATTTCTGTTGGTGATGAAATTTATAAAGATAAAAATTTTGAAGACTGGTTAAAAGCTTGGAAAAATAGGTCAAGTTTAAATAATTCTGACAAAGAAGAACAGTTTGAACTAATGAAAAAAGTCAATCCAGTTATCATTCCTAGAAATCATAAAGTTGAAGAGGCTTTATCTGATACAGAGAAAAATAATTACAAAACTTTTAATATATTATTGTCAGTGATAGATAAACCTTACGAACCTAAAGTTGATATTTCAGAATTTCAAACACCTGCTCCAGCATCAAAAGAAAAGTACCAAACTTTTTGTGGGACTTAAAGTTACAATACGTATGGTTCTGGCCTTGCGCTATTACCTAACACTCTTTCGACTGAAAAATCACTAATATCAATTGTTTGGTAAGATCCTGTTGTAATTAATTCTGTTAATGCTCTTCCTATACCAGGTGCTTGCATTAATCCCCTTCCAGTGAAACCGGATGCCATATAAACATTTTCATATTTTGGATGCTTACCCACAACTGCATTGTTATCTAATTTGTTGCAATCATAATATCCAGCCCATCCACCAGTTAATTTTAGTTCTTCAAAAGCTGGAATTCTTTTTGCTAATGCTGGCCAAACTAATTCTTCAAAATCATTCCATGCTGGTTCTAAATCATCAGCGTCAAACACAGAAATAGGTGATCCAGCTAGGTATTCACCACCCTCTGGTCTCCAATAAACACCTGTTGTTAGATCTCCTGTTAGAGGCATTTCTTTAATATATTTTGGACATTTAACCCTAAATACGGTGTGCTTCTGAGGTACTACAGGAATATCTTCAAGTAATTTTTTTGTCCAACACCCTGCAGCAGAAACAATAGTTTTAGCCTTAACTTCAGAAATATTTTTAATTTCACCTTTAATAAATTCAGCTCCAAGCTCAATTGCTTTACTTTTTAATGCGGTATGAAAAAGAAAAGGATCAATCCAACCTTCGGTTTGATTATCGGTGTAAGTTGCCGTTTCTATTCCCTCATTATTTATATAGGGAAATATGTCTGATAATTCTGAACCTTTAATATTTTTTGTTCCTGCCTCACACTTTTTATGATTTTCTAATGCTTTGTATTGTTCTTCAGCATGTTCAGGTCCAAACATTAATAAATAACCATTTGTTACCATACTAGCAGTAGGGTTTGGGTTTTTTTCAGTTTTTAATAATTGTGGTATTTGATTAATAAATTCTCTAGCAAATTTTCCTAATAAAATATTTTCTTTTTGAAAAAACTGTCGTCTAAATCCACCTAAAGATAATGGGAATGATGCAGTTTTATATGTTGGGTCTTTCTCGATTACTTTAACTTTTCTACCCTCTTTAGATAAAAAATAGGCTGTAGCTGCCCCAATAATTCCACCACCTATTACTACAACATCATCCATATTAGTTTATTATTATAAGATTAATATTGAGGAATAGTGCAAAGCTACACCAAAGTAAATAAGGAATCATTAAATAGGAACTAACTACATTGACACGTTTAAATCTTAAAATGAGATTAATTATCAGTCCAATTAATAAAATTAATACAAATAAAGCTAAGACCATATTGTGAAAAACAAAGAAAACTACACTCCAAGTTGTATTAAACACTAGATGAATTAAATAAATATAAACAGTATTTTTATTACTATTGTTTGAGTGCCAAAATAACCATATTGCAAGTGTCATCATCATATACAATGTCGTCCACACAGGTCCAAAAACCCAATCTGGAGGATTAAAGGTTGGTTTATTCAATAATGAATACCATGGCTCTTTATAATTAATTGTTGCTAAGCTTCCAATAACTGAAGCTCCAAAAGTGACTAGAAGAAAGGATATAAAAGTTAAAAATTTATTTTTAAACATGTTAGTAATATATACGATTAACTATGAATAAAAAAACAATATGGATCACAGGTGGAAGTACAGGTATTGGTAAAGCTTTGGCTATTAAATTTTCTAGTAAAGGATGGAATGTTGCAGTTTCTGCAAGAAGAGTGGAATTATTAAATGAACTTTGTGAACAATATGAGAATATTACAGCTTTTCCTTTAGATGTTACAAATAAAGAAAATTGTTTTGAAATATTCAATGAAATTAAAAATAAATTTAATGAAATTGATATTTGTTTTTTTTCAACAGGGACATGGAACCCTAAAAAAGAAAAAGATATTGATGTAGAACAAATGGAAGAGGTATTTAAAGTTAATTTTTTTGGGACTGTAAATACCATTAAAGCTGTTGAACAACACTTTAAAGACAAAAAAAATGGTGTAATTACTATAGTTTCCTCTATCGCTGGTTACAGGGGACTTCCTAATTCAACAGGCTATGGTCCATCTAAATCTGCATTAAATAATCTAGCTGAAAGCCTATATTTTGATTTTAAAAGGTCTAACGTTCGTGTTTGTTTAGTGTCACCTGGATTTATAAAAACTCCTATGACAGATAAAAATGATTTTAAAATGCCTTTCTTAAAGACACCAGAATATGCTGCAGATCAAATTTATGATGGTTTAGTTAATAAAAACTATTTTGAAATTCATTTTCCAAAAGCACTTACACTTACACTTAAAATTTTAAGTTTTCTGCCTAGCAAGTTATATTTTAATTTAATAGGTCGATTGACAAAATATCAAAAGAAATAATTAATCTTTAACAAATACTACAGTCAGCTCTGCAACTTTAAAACCAAATTTTGTCATTGTAGCTCTATTGATTGCGACACGGTCATCTTGTTTAAAAATCCAATCATCAAATGTGATTTTTATTTCTCTTCCTTTTACTGGAACTAATAAAACATATTCAAATTTAAAGGCTGGACCATATGAATAACCTTTGGCTTTACCTACAACGTCTCCTGCAGTTCCCTCATAATTATGATCGTCAATTTTACTTATTGTCCATTCTCTGTCTTGGACTTCGCCGTCATCCCAATTAAATTTTTCTTTTAAAATTAATTGTTTTCCATCCCATGTACCATTTAAATCAGCATTAAACTGTCTTGTAACTTTACCCGATCTGTTTTGTAAAACACCCCATGCCTTAACATTTCCACTTAAATATTCTTCAATTATTAATCTTGGCTCTTTATTTTTAAAATCTTCTGGTTTCATGGCACTATTGTTTGAACAACTTGTAATTAAGAAAGTACAAATTATCAATAAAATAGATTTAATTATTTTTATATTTTGCATAAATATCCTTTTATCAGTTATTTGTTTTGAAGTGAAAATTGAATTAGATCTATATTTTTTGATTTAAAGCCAGCTTCACAATAAGATAAATAAAATTCCCACATTCTTTTAAATTTTAAATCAAAACCTTGATTTTTAATTAACTCCCATTTTTTGATAAATTGATTCCTCCAAATCTCTAAAGTATCAGCATAATGATCTGCATATGAGATATATGAGTTAATTGTCAGCCCATTATCTGAGACATATCTATTAATGCTGTTTTTATTGGGAAGAAATCCTCCAGGAAAGATATATTTTTGAATAAAATCTTGTTTATTTTTATATCTATCAAACAAATTGTCATCAATTGTTATTGCTTGAATAGCTGCTTTACCACCTCCAGATAAATTATTTTTGATTGTTTTAAAATATCCATCAAGATAATTTTGTCCAACAGCTTCGATCATTTCTATTGAAGCAATAGAATTATATTTTCCCTGTAAATCTCTGTAATCTTTAATCTCAATATTAACTTTTTCATTTAAACCACATTTGTGAATTCGCTCTTTGGCGTATTCAAATTGTTTTTTTGAAATAGTAATGCAATCAAGTTTTACGTCATATTTTTTACCTAAATACTCAGCAAAACCACCCCACCCACAACCAATTTCTAAAACTTTATCACCATTATTCGGTTTAATAAGATCAATTAATTTTTGATATTTATGGTTTTGTGCTTCAGATAAGTTTTTTGAATTTTCATTAAATATAGCACTCGAATAAGTTAAAGTATCATCAAGCCATAGTGAAAAAAATTCATTCCCTAAATCATAGTGCTTAGCGATATTCTCCTTACTTCTACTCTTGGTATTTTTAATGATTTTATTTTTAATATAATTAATTATAGGAATATCTAATAAACCTGAAAACCTGTGAATAATTTTTATATTTCTTGCAGTAAGTTCAATCAAATTTGAGAGATTATCTGTTTCAAATTCACCTCTCATATAAGACTCGGCAAAACCAATACTTCCACCACGTATTAAATTATAATTAAAATTTGGTTTTTTAATAATTATATTAGCACTAAGTGGTTCTTCTTTATTTCCAAACTTGAGAAGTTCTCCATCAAAGGTTTTAATCTCGAGATAACCATAATCAATCTTACTCAAAAAATTAAAAACCAATTTATCAGATATTTCATTTAAAAACATTAATTCTCAACTGTTAAATTATTTTTAATATTAAATTTTTTTTTAACTAATCTTATTCCTTTTAACCATAATTTGAACGCTTCAAAATGTATCGCAGAAATAATTTTTAAAGTCATTAAAGGATGTTTTAGATAAGATTTAATTAATTGTGAACTATTTAGGTCATTTCTTACACCATCTTGAGAAGCAAACAAAATCTTTCCATCTTTATCATATTGATCAATAATTACAGATAATTTATCTCCTGGTTTTAATATTTTAAAAAAATACTGACAGTCCATTTCGATAAATGGAGATACATGAAATTTCTTTGAGCAATTATTCTTTATTAAATTATTTTTATTATCCACCCTAAATACATAAGTATGTTGTTCTCCAAAAGTATTTTTTACTTCATATAAAATTGATACCAACTTTTCTTGATTGTCGTAAACAAAAAAAATACTAAGAGGATTAAATACATATCCCAATATTCTTGGGTAACACAAAAGTTTAATTTTAATATTTTCTGAATTAATATTATTTTGTTTCAAGTTTTTTTTTACCCATTTAGTTAGTGATGAACCGTCTCGTTCTCCATGATCTTTTTCTTGAAAACTGATTAAATTAAAACGATTTAGAGAAAAAAATCTTATTTTATCACTTAATATCTCAAGTTCAGATAAATCTATCAACAATGAAAAAACTTTATATTTAAAGAAATGCTCTTTAGGTTTAAATCGTTTATGGATTACTGTTCCAGTATATATACAAGAGTTAATCATTAAGGTTATTCAGCATCTCAATAGATGATTTTATTCCATCTTCATGAAATCCGTAACCAAAATAACTTCCACAAAAAAGTAGATCTTTTTGATTTTGTAATTTAGAGAGCTCATGTTGCGTATCCAATGCTTTTTGATCATAATATGGATGAGTAAATCTAACTTTTTTGAGTATTTTCGACTTATCAATCTTAAAATATGGATTTAAGGTCAAAAAAATATCTTGTTCGCACTTTAAATTTTGTAACAAATTTAACCAATAACTAATTGAGTTCTTTTCAACATTTTTATCGTCGATAGATGAATTCCAAGAACTCCAAGCTTTTTTATTCTTAGGCATAGCTCTAACATCAGTATGAATATATGCGATATTTTCTTTATAGCTAAAATTAGATAAAATTTTTTTCTCATCCTCTGTTGGATTATCAATTATTTCTAAAGCTTCATCTGCATGAGTTGCTATGACTACTTTGTCATAATCAAAAAACTCACTTTGCCCTCCATAGTATAAATCAATACCTGAAGGCTTTCTTTTTAATTTTATAACTTTATAATTTTTATAATGCTCACCACTAATATTTGATATGATGTGATTTACATAAGTTCTGCTTCTATTTGATACAGTATACCATTGAGGTCTGTTTTTTAATTTAAATAAACCATGATTTTGGAAAAATTTTAAAAAAAAACTTATAGGCATCTTACTTGCTTCCAATGGAGGCATTGACCAAATAGCTGAAACCATGGGAATTATATGGTAATCTATAAATGATTTTGATAATCTATTTTTTTTAAGATATTCACCTAAAGTTAACTTTTCTTCTGAGATACTTTCTTGATCACTTTTTTTATAAAATTTAATTATATCCAAGAACATTTTTAGAAATTTTAAATTAAACAAATTTAATCTATTAGAGAAAATACCACTTATCCCTTTTCCACAATATTCAAAATTGGTATTATCAACTGAAACTGAAAAAGACATATCGCTTTTTTCAATTTCAATATTATTTTCTTTAAAAAAATTTATTAAATTTGGGTATGTTTGAAAGTTAAATACAATAAAACCTATATCAACAGAGACTTTTTTTTCTCCAAAAGTAAGATCAATGGTATGTGAGTGGCCCCCAAAACGGTCTTCTTTCTCAAAAAGATCTACATGATGTTTTTTGGATAAATAGTATGCAGCACTTAAACCAGAAATACCTGAGCCGACAACAGCAATTTTCATTAATTTTTATGCTGCATCTTCTTTAAACTCATCCATACTTGGACAAGTACAAAAAATATTTTTATCTCCATAAACATTGTCTACTCTTGCGACTGGAGGCCAAAATTTATTTGTTTTCAAGAATTTTGCAGGATACGCTGCTTGCTTTCTAGAATATTTGTGTTCCCATTCATCTGATGAAAGTTCAATATCGGTGTGAGGTGCATTTTTAATTGGATTATCTACTTTATCAAATTTACCCGACTTAATCATTTCTATTTCCGTTTTAATATTTATTAAAGTATCACAAAATCTATCTATTTCTGGTAAACTTTCACTCTCAGTAGGCTCTATCATCATTGTACCAGCAACTGGCCATGACATAGTTGGTGCATGGAACCCATAGTCTATTAATCTTTTTGCAATGTCTTCCTCGCTCACACCCGTTTCACTTTTAATTGATCTAATATCAATTATACATTCATGGGCAACATTCCCATTAGTGCCTTTGTATAAAATTGGAAAATGGTTTTTTAATCTATGAGCTATATAATTGGCGTTTAAAATGGCAACTTCTGTTGCTAATTTCAAACCTTGAGATCCCATCATTTTTATATACATCCATGAAATAGATAAAATACTTGAACTACCCCAAGGTGCTGCTGAAACTGCGCCTATACCTGTTGCAGGACCACAATCTTTAACCACTGGATGATTGGGCAGATAAACTTGTAAGTGTCTTTTGCAAGCAATTGGACCCATACCTGGTCCTCCACCACCATGTGGAATACAGAAAGTTTTGTGTAAGTTTATATGACAAACATCTGGACCAAAATTTCCAGGTTTTGCAATACCTACGAGCGCATTTAGGTTTGCACCATCCATATAAACTTGACCACCATGTTTATGAATTAAATCACAGATATCTGATATTTTTTCTTCAAAAACACCATGTGTTGATGGATATGTAACCATCAAAGCTCCAAGATTTTCTGAATGTGTTTCTGCTTTTTTCTTTAAATCTTCAAAATCTACATTCCCTTCTTTATCACAATCAACTACTACAACTTTCATTCCAACCATTTGTGCACTTGCTGGATTTGTTCCATGTGCTGAGCTAGGTATTAAACATATATTTCTATTTTCATCACCTCTGTCTAAGTGATATTTTCGTATTACCATTAATCCCGCATATTCACCTTGAGCGCCTGCATTCGGCTGAAGCGAAACTCCAGAAAAACCAGTAATTGATCTTAGCCAATTTTTAAGATCAGTGAACAATTCTCTATAACCCTCCATCTGTTCAACAGGCACAAACGGATGAGGCTCAGCTAATTCTCTCCATGAAATAGGTATCATTTCCGCAGTAGCATTTAATTTCATAGTACATGAGCCCAGTGCAATCATGGTTCTGTTAAGAGCTATATCTTTATCTTCTAACTTTTTAAGATATCTAAGCATTTCTGTCTCTGAATGATATAAATTAAAAACAGGGTGTTCTAAATATTTAGAAGTTCTAATTAAATTTTTTGGTAAATTTACTAAATTTGCTACAGGATCCTCTTTTTTAATAGATTCTGCTGCATTAAAAATTTTTAGTAATTGGTTTACTCTATAAACATTTTTTCTTTCATCGAAAGATACAGATAACATTTCTGAATTTACTTTTCTAATATTAACTTTTTGGTTTAAAGCATTTTCAAAAATCTGATCAGTTTTATCTTTAGTGATAATAGTTACAGTATCAAAAAAATAATCTGAATATAATTCATATCCGGATTGTTTAATTTTATCAGCAAAATTTTTTGCTAATTGAGATACTCTTTCAGAAATATTTTTAATTCCATCTGGACCGTGGTAAATAGCATATGCTGCTGACACAATTGCTAATAAGGCTTGAGCTGTACAAATGTTGCTTGTAGCTTTATCTCTTCTGATGTGCTGCTCTCTAGTTTGTAATGATAATCTGTAGGCTTTATTTCCATGTCTATCCACTGAAACTCCTACTAATCTACCAGGTAAGGATCTTTTATATTCATCTTTTGTTGCAAAAAATGCTGCGTGGGGTCCTCCATAACCCATCGGAATTCCAAACCGTTGAGAACTCCCCACTGCTATATCAGCACCTAGTTCTCTTGGTGTTTTCAACTTAGCAAGTGAAAGTAAATCGCATGCAAGAATTGCTTTACCATTTTTTTTATGGATTTTACTTATTGACTCACTTGGATCTTTAATATCACCTAAAGTTCCAGGATATTGTAAAATTCCACATACAACATCTTCTTTTAAATTATCTAAAACTTTATCTTCATTCCCAACAAGAACTTTGAGCCCCATAGGCTCTGCCCTAGTTTTTATCAGATCAATTGTTTGTGGATGACAGTTTTCTGATACAAATACTAGTTTGCAATCGCTTTTATTTAATCTGTAACTCAAACCCACGGCTTCAGCAGCAGCTGTACTTTCATCAAGTAAAGATGCATTAGCTATGTCCATACCAGTAAAATCGACGATCATCTGTTGGAAGTTCAGTAACATTTCTAGCCTACCTTGAGCTACTTCAGGCTGATAAGGTGTGTATGAAGTATACCAACCAGGATTTTCTAATATATTTCTTAAAATCACATAAGGTGTATAAGTTCCATAATAACCCATACCTATAAAATTAGAGTAAATCTGATTTTTTTTTGAAATCACTTTTAATTTTCTTAGTGCTTCATATTCTGAATTAGAATCGCCAATGTTAAGTTCCCCTTTAAACTGTATTTTTTCTGGAACAGTATTTTTTATAAGGTCATCTAAAGAACTATATTTAAGTTCAGTGAGCATTTTTTTTTGATCCTCTTCAGACGGACCGATATGCCTTCTCAAAAAATCTTTTTGTGAATTATGTAACATTAACTAGAACTCTCCTTTGCAAACTTGTCATATTCCTCTTTATTCATTAAACTATCTAACTCAGAAATATCTTTCATTTTTAATTTAAAAAACCAAGCTGTACCCTCAGGATCCTCATTTATTTTTGCAGGATCATCAACAATAGCTTGGTTTATATCAACAATCTCCCCACTTACAGGTGTATAAACGTCACTTGCAGCTTTAGTAGATTCAACTACGCCTGCGGTTCCATCTTTTTCTACATTTGAGCCCTTCTCAGGTAATTCTGCAAATACTATATCACCTAGCATTTCAGTTGCATGTTGAGTTATACCAATTGTGGCTACATCTCCCTCTAAAATAATCCACTCATGTTCTTTTGAAAATTTAACTTCACTCATTAATTCACCCCTTTCACATAACTTTTTTTATAGAACGGTAACTTACAAATATTTGCTGGATGTTTTTTACCTCTTACCTCTAATAATATTTTAGTATCAATTTTAGAAAATGCTTTATCAACATATCCCATTGCAATTGGACCATTAATACTTGGACCAAATGTACCACTTGTTATTTCTCCAATTGGTAATTCGGTTTCATTAAAAATTTTAGTCTTTTCTCTAGCGATCAATCTGCCTTCAGGTTTAATTCCAACTCTTATTTGTTTTGCACCTTCCTTAATTTGGTTAATTATTTTATCCGAGCCCACAAAACCTCCACTCGATAATCTTTCCTTTGATATTGCCCATTTAAGGTTTGCCTCCACTGGAGTTTTATTTAGGTCTAATTCATGACCATATAAGCATAGTCCCGCCTCTAATCTCAAAGTATCTCTTGCTCCAAGACCAATTAGTTTTGCACCCTTCTTAATTAAGATTTTTGTAAATTCTTCAGCTAAATCATTTAGAATGGATACTTCAAAACCATCCTCTCCTGTGTATCCTGATCTAGTAACAAATAACTTTTGACCATTATAATCAAACCAGTCACCAGTCATAAAGGTTAAATTCTTAACCCCCTTTATGGTTTCATTTAAGATTTCAACTGCTTTTGGACCTTGTATTGCAACTAGTGCTCTATCATTACTTAGTTCCAATTTATATTTTTTAGACAATATATTGCTTAAAATTTCAAAATCTTTTTCTTTGCATGCAGCATTTAAAATAATTAAGTATCCATCTTCCAGTTTGGTAATTATAAGATCATCATAAATACCAGCCTCTTCGTTCATAAGAAAACTATACTTAGAACAATTTTGTTGAAGATTTTTTAAATCTAAAGGAAAAATTTTTTCAAGATCAGATGTTAGATTTTCATTTCCATAAATAAATAATTGACCCATATGTGAGACATCAAAGATACCAGCATGAGATCTTGTAAATCTATGCTCTTCAATAACACCTTTACTGTATTGAATTGGCATCTCATAACCAGCAAATTCAACAAACTTAGCTTGACTATCTTGATGTAATTTATTTAAAGATGTTTTTTTAATTTCCATACTAACTCTATAGTACCCATCTGTATATTTGCCTGAGAGTTTTACTCCTTCGGCGAGAATCTAATCTCTTTCCAGAGTTAATATGTTACGGTCCTTTTACCTGAGAGTTTCCTGGGTGGTTGCTCCTTCGGTGCCACATTAAATTGTGATCTCTCCCGTTAAGAAATATTCTATCATATATTAACCAATGTCAATATTTTAAGCAGTTTTTTTTTCTATGGAATAAAGATTGTAAAATTGAAGTAATACTGCAAAAATTACAATTGAACCTCCAATAATCACTATAAATGGTGGCTGTTCATTAATAAACATCCATGCCCAAAGCGGTCCTAAAACTGCCTCTGTCAACATTATGATTCCGACCATAGCGGATGGTGTTCTTTGAGCACCAATAGTAATTAAAATAAATCCAAATCCTAATTGCATAAAACCTGCCAAGAAACCTAAAAAAATATCATGTGTAGAAATTAAAATTTTTCCAGACATTAAAAACCCAATGGTTAGAGCAAAAACCCCAGCAATAAATTGTGCAGGCACCATATCTACATTAGGATATTTTCTTACGACTAATATTAAAACTGCAAACGAAATTGGCATTATAAATGCAGCAATATTTCCTATCATTTGACCAGGAGATAAAGAGTTTCCTACCATCAACAGGATACCAGAAATTGCTAATATTATAGAAGTAAGTGTGATGACTGAAATTTTTTCCTTTAAAAAAAAATATCCAAAAATTGCTAAAAAGATTGTTTGAGTTTGAATAATGAAATTAGCATTTGCAACAGTAGTGTTATACATCGCAAAAACGTAACCGCAAAAACCAAACGATAAAACAAAACCTCCAATAAATCCTGGAAAACCTAAATTATAGAATGATTTAAATACTTTTTTTTTGTAAGTTATGATTAAATAAATACTAATTATTATTAGAAAAAAAACTGTTCTCCAAAATAAGATTTGCCAAAGGGTTGCTCCCTCAAAAGACTTAACTATTAATCCACCAAAACTTAAACTACAAGCACCAAGGAATACTAATAAGGGACCTGGTAATTTTCTAATAACATTCATTAAATTTGACTGAGTAAATTGTCTGTATCCATCTCATATAGCTTAAACAATGTTTCTGCATCAGTTAATTGTATTTCTGTAAATTTAATTTTTGATCCTGGCGATATTTGAACTAGTCGATCATAGTCGACACTAGCTACAACTCCAATTTTTGGATAGCCCCCAATTGTACCATGATCTGATAACATTATGATTGGATTTCCATCTGGTGGGACTTGAATTACGCCTCTAATTAGTCCTTCGGATTTTATATTTGTTTTTACAATATTATCTATTTTATTTCCTTGAAGTCTCATCCCCATTCTATCAGACAGTTTTGAAACTATAAATTTTTTTTCAAAAAAATTTTGTTTTCCTTCCTCTGAAAAGTAATTGAAATTTGTACCTTTAATGACTCTAATATTTTCAACCTTTGAATTTATATAATTTATTTTTTTTTTATCTTTGTTAGAATTTAATTTTAATAGTTTAATAATCTGTTTATTTTCTAATTTCTTTCCATCATTAGAGCCTATTTTAGCTTTAGTATTGATTGAACAACTCTCCCATTGAAATTTTATATCAATTTCACCACCAATAGCTAAATATCCATATATTGTTTTGTTAGTTGAGATGATATCTATCTCATCTCCACTTTCTATTTGATAGCTCTCATAACAATTTCCAATGTTTTCAACTCCATTTTTAATAATTTTAAATATTACATCGCCGGTAACGGCAATACTAATTTTATCTCCTTTGTATTTAAGATGAGGACCTTGATAGGCAAATTCTAAAACAGGTGCATATAAGTTGTTATTAACTAATTTATTTGCAATAAGAAAGTTTCTATTATCCATAGCTCCACTATATGGAATCCCAATATGATATAAATTTTCTCTACCCTTATCCTGATAGGTTGTGTTTATTCCAGATCTTATTAACTCGAAATAAGAATTAATCATGGTAGTTTTTATATTCACTAAAAGTTATTTCTTTAAAAATGACTGTGTCTCCTGGATTAATTAAGTTCGGTTCATTTTCATTAAAACTATCGAAAATATTTAAAGGAGTGTTGCCAATAATATTCCAACCACCAGGACTTTCAAATGTATAAATATTTGTAAATTGTTCAGTTAATCCAATTGATCCCTTAGGAACTTTAACCCTTGGGGTTTCTAACCTATTAGCTCTCATATTTTCATCTAGATCCCCTAAGAAAGGCATACCAGCTATAAATCCTGTCATGTAACAAAAGTATTTTTTATTAAAAAATTTTTCTAGAATTTGTTCTCTGTTTAAATTCAATTTTTTTTCTAATCTTTTAATATCTAGAGAAAAAGGGTTTTCACAACAAACTGGTATTTGTATTTCTTTATTAATAATTTTATTTTCATAATCGATATTTAATGTTTCAATTTTTTTTTTTATTTTTTTAAAATTTGTGATTGATAAATTAAAAGAAATTATAAGTTTGTTGTATGAAGGAGTAACATTAGTAACACCCTCGATATTACTTTTTCTAACAGAATTAAAATATTTTATTACTTTAGAGTTAATTTCCTTATTTACTTCTTGTCCAAAATCGCAATATAGAGCTGAGTCACCTAAATTTATAATTTTATTAATCATTATATTCTATATAATCTGTAGTTGATTGTGCATAAATAACTAAATGCTATAATTTTTTTCTATCCACTTACTGATAAATGTAGAAATTTCTTTGCTATTTTTTTCATGCATCATCATATGACCATTACCCTTTATGTCATGGTCTTCCAGTCTAATAAATTCGTGCTTAACACCTGCCTGGTTTAAAAAATTACTAGTTCCATGATCGTATGGCGCATGATAAGAGGACTGTCCTGTCAAAATAAGAATATTCGTTTGCGACAAATTTTTCAATTTTCTTGCAGGTTCTTTTTGTAAAAAACACTGAACCAAATCGTCCTTTGTATTTTTTTTATCAAGCTCAGGAATTAATTTTTCATCTTTTTTTAAAGGGGGGTCATATGTCAATGGTGAATAGGTGATGCCATTAAGTCGGTCTGGCTCAGAACTGGTTTGATACCAATCTTTATCATACTCATTTTTTTTGAATGTTTGCTTATCCAAATGACTATGCTGCACACCTCCGTAAGAAACGTTGAAAAAAGGAGGTCCATTTGGTTCCACAGCTATGCAGCATTTTACTTTGTCTGGTCTTAAATCAGCAGCAAGCCAACAAAAAGGTCCTCCTTGACTATGACCTAAAACTGCAGTGTGACCAATCAAATCAACCAATTCGGACAGTGCTTTTTTTGACATCTCCTCTATATAAATTCTATCTGACATCGTATTTACTTGTGAGGCCATGTATTGCTCAAAAATTTTGTCTCCTCTTAATCCAGTTCCAGGCCACTGAGTATGTGTTTTTGATTGAGGCCAATTCCCTTTTTTTGACATACCCGTAAATCTTCTTTCAGCATCGTCTATATTTGTTTCCCTATCTATATATTCACCATATAATTTTTCTGAATAACCTGATCGTGCTCTACCTGGTTGATCTACAACATAAACTGTATACCCAAATGACAAAAAATCGTGCATCCACCCACGTCTACCGTCCGCCGTAGTAATAAAACCTGTTCCACTTTGTCCACCGCCGTGAATTAAAATAATATTTTTATTATTAGTTTTAAGAGGTTCAAATTGCTCTACATACATTTGTCCTCTTATGACCTTTTTTCCGTCAGCTAAAAAACTCTCTCCTCCTAGAAAAAAAATTTTGTGTTCTTTTAGATTAATTACTGAATTAGTTTCCATGGTAATAAGTAAACTAAATTACATTATTATTTTAATTATTAATATTTAAATTATTTTTTTTTCTTCATTATTTTTAAAATAAAAGGAATAGAAAATATTATGAAAAAAATTCTTAAAAAGTGGTGATAACTTACAAAAAGTGGATCTATATTGTATGCAACACTTATAACAACCATTTCATGTAACCCACCTGGTGCAAAACTTAAAAAAGCAGACATAAAATCAAAGCCAAAGAATATTTTTAGCAAGTATGCAAAGAAAGCTGCTATTGCTAATAAAATTGCAGACATAATTGCTCCATGAAATGAGTAAAATAAAATTTCTTTTGGAGCTAATCCGCTTAACCTGCATCCAATTGCAGATCCTAAAAATACGAAAGCAACATTTATAAACACATCTGGAAACTTTGCTGTAGTAAACTCAAATGTATAAAAGAAACCTGCAACAATCATCGCTGCAAGTATTGGTGCTGATGGAATTCTGAACTTTTCTAAAACCTTTGTACCTATTAGAGACACTATAATTAAAAATATTAATTCAGCAAAGTATCTTAAATCAAATGTTGGAGTATTTCCGAAGGAATCTATTTCTTGATATCCAATCTGAGTAACAAAAATAAAAGGTAAAAATAAGACAATAAATAAAACTCTAGTAGCTTGCGGAATTACAACTTGTCCACTTTTTTTTTTATCTGTTGTGATATCATTAATTGCTCCAGCTATAACTACAAACGCACCAGGTAAAGCTGCCAAAACAGAAACTAATTTATCAAATTTGCATATTTTATAAAAATAAAAAGATGCTGCAATAGTCCCTGCTATTGTACATAAAATCATTGCTATTGAGGAATAAACCCACAAGTGTATTTTATAAAGTAAAGTTATGTTGAAGGAACCTGCAAGAATTACACCAATAATTAAAAGAACAGGTAAAAAAATTTTTTTATCAAAAGTAACTTTGTAACTACTAAATGAGACAAAGAGGTTTAGTAATAGCGCCCCTAACAGCCAAGGTAATGGTAAATTGATTAGCGTACCAATATATCCACCAATAATGCCAATAATAATACTTTTTAAACTACGTCTAAAGGCTAAATAATATTCTTTCATTTTCAGTTATTCTCAATTGATAGATACTTTTTAAAATTTAATAAAGACAAAGTATCTGACGCTTTGTTTTTAAATTTAGGGTTTTTGTTATTTTTAATTAATTTTAAAGTTGCATTAACCGTATCGATATAGCTATTCAAGAGTTGCTGCGAATAAAGAATAAACTTGAAATCACTTTTCTTAATTTCTGATATATTAAATTTTATATCTTGAGTAATATTAATTATTAATGGAATTCTTTTTAAATTGTGTTTGATTAATTTTATTTCTTTAAGAGTATTAATTCCGGTTATAAATACGGCATGTGCACCTAGTTTTTTAAACATTTTAGCTCTTTTGATAGACTCTTTGATAGAGCCCACACTTAAAGCATCAGTTCTAGCAAATATCAAAATATTATTATTTTCTTTTGAAGCTTTAATTGCTGTTTTAATTCTTTTTTCAGATTTCTTTAAATCTAATAATTTTACTTTTTTTGTAAGTGCGCATCTTTTTGGAAAAATTTGATCTTCTAAAATTACAGCTGATGCACCCACCTGCTCCAAATCTTTAACAGTTTTATATACATTGGCTAAACCACCAAATCCTGTATCTGCATCAACTATTATTGGATTCTTTGTTTGATTACATATTGATTTTGTTGCATCTACTAATTCTTTCTGAGTAATAATACTTGCGTCTGGATAACCAAGACTAGCTGAGGAAAGAGCAAAACCACCAATGAATGAAACTTTAAAACCTTTTTTTTCAATTAATTTAGCTGTCAAAGGATCATGACATGATGGAACCTTATATGAATTTTTATCATTTAAAAATTTTTTAAGTTTTGATGTTTTTTTATTCACTTGAGTTATATTAGTACTTTAATTTGGTCTTTATATTTCAATAAGATTTTATAGAAACTTGATACTGTTTTACTAGTAAAAAATTGTTTCCAGCCTGATATACTTAAAGTACCTCTAAAATTATTTTGATTGTCAAAAATTGGAATTGCAACACTAGCTATATTATCTAATCTTTCACCTGTGGTATAAATGTATCCTTTTTTTTCAATATCATTTTTTAAATGATCATTTCCACCTGTAAACGCACTTAAAACTTTTCCAGTTGCTGATTTTAATTCAAAAGTTGTACCTTCAACTACATAATGATTTAATTCAGATTTAGAATTTACTCTATATAAACAAACTTTTTTTGTACCAGCCTTGACCCAATAGCCTGCAGATTGACCAGTCACTGCACAAATTTTACCCAAAATTTCTCTTATTTCCTCACCAGACCTAAAATTTGAGTTGTATATTGATCCTAATTTCCAACTACCTGGACCAAGACGGTAGCTTCCGTTAATTTCATTTTTAATTAAAAAATTATATTTAATTAATGAATTACAAATTCTTAATATTGTTGATTTATTAAGTTTAGTAATAATTGTTAAATCTTTTAAAGAAATACTTTTATTTGCATCATCAAAAGAATTTAATATCTGAAAAGTTTTATCTAGAACTTTTATATTGCTCATAAGTTTTACAATGTGAAACAAGATTTTATAATATAAAATTTGTTGACAATCTATAAATTTTTTGTTGAAACTACTCTCTTACAGTAAAGGAAATCGATTATGGGAAAAGCTTACACACCAAATATTCAGTCTGACAAAGGAAAAAATTTAACAAAATACGTTGCTCAATTTGTTAAGAGGAATAAATTTAATTCAATTCCAAAAAATGTTGTTGAGTTAGCAAAAAAACATATTCTAGATGGATTTGGTTTAGCTTTATCTGGTTCTGTAGCAAGGACTGGTGATTATTTATTTAAACATATAAAACAAAACTCTGCAAAAGGTAGAGCAACAGTAATTGGCTCTAAAATGAAAGTAACTTCTCGATTTGCTGCCTTAGCAAATGGAACAGGTATACATTCTGATGACTACGATGATACTCAATTAGCAGTTCAAAAAGATAGAGTTTATGGATTATTGACACACCCAACTGCCCCATGCCTACCAAGCGCATATGCGGAGGGAGAGTTAAAAAAAATTAGTGGGAAAGATTTCTTAAATGCTTACTTAATAGGTGTTGACGTAGAATGTAAGGTTTCTGAAGCAATGTCTCCAAGACATTATCAACATGGTTTTCATTCAACATCTACATGTGGAACTTTAGCCTCAGCTGCAGCCGCAGCAAAAATCCGTGGCTATAATGTTTCTCAAATTCAACAATCTTTAGCAGTGGCTGCAACTTTGAGTGCAGGGTTAAGAGAAAATTTTGGTACAATGACTAAACCCTTACATGCCGGGAGAGCAGCTGAAAGTGGAGTTGTTGCTTGTGATCTTGTGGGCCTAGGTTGGACTGCTACTGATAAAATTTTAGAATCACCTAGAGGATTTTTTCAAGCTCACGGAGGAGGTTATAATTTAAAATCTATTAAAGGTCAGCTTGGAAGACCATGGACTTTTTCAAAACCTGGTGTTTCAATTAAACCCCATCCCTGTGGTTCGTTAACCCATCCTGGGATGACAAAAATGTTAGAATTAATTTTGAAGCACGATATAAAACCTCAAGATGTAATTAAAGTTGATGTTGGAACTAACCACAATATGCAGAATGCATTAATTCATCATAGACCGACTAACGAGTTTCAAGCTAAATTTAGTATGGAATATTCTATGGCAATTTTGTTAGTTCAGAGAAGAGCATATATTCCAGAGTATCAGGATAAAAGAATTAACAAACCGGATGTTCAAAACATGCTTAGAAAAATAAACTTTTATAAAAATAAAATAGCTGAAGCAGCTGGTTACGATAAGATGACCACAATTATTGATATTTACCTTAAAAATGGCAAAAAAATTTCAGGTAGAGGAGATTTTGGTAAAGGAAGTCCAATGATACCTATGACATACGATGAGGTAGCAGATAAGTTTATGGGTTGTTGTGAATTTGCAAAATGGCCAACAAAGAAGGCAAAAGCAATTATTCAAGCTGTTAGTAAATTAGAAAAAATGAGAGATATTTCTAAATTGAGTAGGCTTTTATCCAAATAAAATCACGTTTTTATGTTAGCGATTGATTAGATCGCTAACACATTTCATATTATTAATTATATTTCAAATAAAGTTAGTAGTTTTATATTGTGAAATAAAATTTATCTTTTTTTTTTTTTAAAAGAATATAAATAAAAATTGTGAATAATTATGATGTAATTGTTGTTGGAGCAGGTAACGCTGCATTATCTGCTGCTCTCTCTGCAAAAGATAATGGTGCAGAAAAAGTATTAGTATTAGAGAAAGCCTCCTCTAAAGAAAAAGGTGGAAACAGCAGATATACAAACGGTGCTTATAGGTTTGCTTACAATGACTTTTCAGATTTAAAGAAAGTAATACCAAATTTAAAAAATTCTAACAGTATAGATTATGGAAAATATAGTGTCGCTGATTTTTTAAGAGATATGAATAAAGTTACAGACGGAAAAACAGATAAAAAATTATCTAAAATCCTAACATCAAAAAGTTTTGAAACAATTCATTGGTTAAGTAAAAAAGGTTTAAAATTTACACCCATTAAAGGAAGACAATCTTTCAAAGTCAATGGAGTGATGAGATATTGGGGAGGCTTGACTCTAGAGGTAAATGGTCAAGGTGAAAAACTAATAGACTCCATGCTTAAGATTATAAGAAAAAATAAAATTGAAATTCTTTACGATACAGCTGCAACTGATTTAATTTATGAAGATAATATTATTAAAGGCGTTGAAGTTATAAGTAAAAATAAACCAAAGACAATTACTGCAAAATCTGTAGTTTTGGCTTGTGGAGGTTTTGAATCCAGTCCTGAAATGCGAACAAGATATCTTGGTCCAGGATGGGAAATGGCAAAAGTCAGAGGAACAAAACATAACACTGGTGATGGATTAAGTATGGCATTAAAAATAGGTGCCTCACCCTATGGAAATTGGTCTGGTTGCCATGCGGTATTTCACGATATGAATGGACCTGAGTTTAGTGATTTAAAGATAAGTAATAAATATCGAAAAATTAGTTATCCATGGGGAATTGTTTTAAATGCTGATGGAGAAAGATTTGTCGATGAAGGAGAGGATTTTAGAAATTTTACTTACGCAAAATTTGGAAAAGAGGTCATAAAACAGCCAAATCAAATCGGATGGCAAATTTTTGATCAAAAAGTAAGACATATGCTTTATCCAGAGTATGATGTTAAGTCTGCTACGATGGTTAAAGCTAACTCAATTAAAGAGCTTATTAAAAAAATATCAAGTATAAATTCGCAGAAAGCTCTAAAAACTATAAATGATTTTAACAAAGCTGTTAAAGAAGAAGTTAAATATGATCCAACAATTAAAGATGGAAGATGTACAGAGGGCTTAGCACTTAACAAAAGTAATTGGGCAAATAAAATAGATAAAGCTCCTTTTTATGCTTATGGAGTTACATGTGGAATAACTTTCACATTTGGTGGATTAAGAGTAAATCAGAAATGCCAAGTCTTAAATAAAGTCATGAAGCCTATCAAAGGACTTTTTGCTGCTGGAGAAATGGTAGGTGGTATTTTTTATTTTAACTATCCAGGTGGTAGTGGTTTAACTTCAGGTGCAGTCTTTGGTAAGATAGCAGGCAAGTACTCTGCTAAACTTTAAATGGACTTTTTACATCATATTTATCAGATAATTTTTCTAGTTCTTTAATAGTTTCTTTAGAAAGCAAAATTCCTTTTTTTGAGTTTAAATTTTGATTATCAAATTCAGGCTCACCTGGATGAAGGATTTTTTTAAAACCTTTTGCTTTTTTTAGTTTTTTTACCTCTTTAATTCCAAATTCAATTTTTTTTATAAAGTTAGTGTGTGATTGAAATAGATCAGTTCTAAGACAAATCATCAAATGACCTACATTTGAAGCTCCAGAAAAGTCATTAATTGCATTTTTAACTTTACCGCTATGATTTGCACCCGTAAAAATACCAGCTACTATATCCATCATCCATGATAATCCAGCACCTTTCATTCCTCCAAAAGGTAACATAATTCCCTCAAATGCTTTTGCCCCATCATTCGTAGGTTTTCCAAACTTATCCAATGCATAACCAAAAGGTATTTTAATATTATTTTGAGCAGCAAATTTTAACTTTCCTCTCGCAACAGAAGAAGATGCCATATCAAGTATAAAAGGTTTGTTAATTTTTTTTGTAGGACATCCAAATGCGAAAGGACTTGTACCAAAAAAAGGTGCCATCGCTCCATGAGGTGGCAAGGCTTTTGATGCGTTAGTAAATACCCAAGCAATACATTTATTTTTTGCAGCAATTTCTAAATAATTTGCTGCCATTCCAAAATGGTTACTTTCACTTATTCCTACCAAACCAATACCATTTTTTTTTGCCAGAGATACGCATTTTTTAATTCCTTCATTAGCGGCTATATAACCCAGACCATTGTCACCTGATAAGTGAAAAATATTATTAGTTATTTTTTTAAATTTAAGTATTGGATTAATTTTAGCTGATTTTTTTTCAATCCTTTTTATATAAATTGGCAATCTAACAATCCCATGAGACCAAACACCTCTCTCATCCGCTCTCACTATTAAATTTGCAACTGTTTTTGAATTTAAGTTATTTAAGCCAACTCTCTTTAAAACTTTAAATGCAAACTTGATTAAATCTGTTTTTTTATATCTTTTTTTAATATTCATATTTTTAACTGTTATAACCTGATGTTTTAAAATATAGAAAATACTTTATATAATCTTTTAAAGTATTAAATTAAATAAAAAACCATGATTTCTAAAAGTTTCAAAAAAATTACTATTGATAATAAAGAATATGATTTTGCAGATATCAGCAATATTAAGGATATAGAAAAAAAACCTTATACCTATAGAATTTTAATAGAAAATATAATTAGGCAGAATCTTTTAGGTCGTAATGATAATGCTAAAGATCAAATACAATCAATTTTAGAAAAACGATTAGGTCAAGCAATTAATTTTGCTCCAAATAGAATTTTAAGTCATGACATTTTGGGTAAAGTTATGTTGGTAGATTTTATTGCTTATAGAGAAGCTCTGCAAAAAAAAGGAATTAATTCAAAAAATATTCAACCAGATGTGCCTGTAGATCTTGTTATTGATCATTCTTTGCAGGTTGATTATTTTGGAAATGATAAAGCTGAAATTGAAAACTTAAAAAAAGAGTATGAAAGAAATTCTGAGAGATTTTCTTTTTTAAGATGGTGTTCAAAATTTTTGGATAAAGTTAATGTAATTCCACCCGGGGTTGGTATTTGTCATCAGGTAAATATTGAATATTTATCTAAAGTCGTATGGAGAGAAAAAAAGAAAAATCTAAATCTAATTCATCCAGATACTTGTATAGGAACTGATAGTCATACTCCAATGGTAAATGCTATAGGTGTTTTAGGTTGGGGTGTTGGTGGAGTTGAGGCAGAAATTTCTATGCTTGGGAAAACAATACCCATGACTGTGCCAGAGATAGTTGGGGTGAATTTAAAGAACCAACTTAAGGAAGGAATAACTTCAACAGACTTAGTTTTATATATTACAAAATTATTAAGAACAAATAAGGTTGTTGGAAGCTTTATTGAATTTTGTGGAGAAGGAGTTGAAAGTCTTACTGTTGGGGATAGAGCAACTATTTCAAATATGGCACCGGAGTATGGGGCAACTGCAGTCTTATTTCCAGTTGATAAATCAACTTTAGATTATTTGCGTATGACGGGAAGAACAGATGAAGAAATTAAAGTTGTTGAAGAATATTCTAAACATCAAAAACTATGGCGAAGATCTGATATTACTCCAGACTATAACCGAGTTTTAAATCTTGATTTATCATCAATAGAGCCTTGTGTTTCAGGACCCAAAAATCCTGAGGATAAAATTAATTTAAATAAGTTTTCAAATGAAATTAATTCTCATTCAAACATGCTTTACAGTCAAGATTTAAGAGAGGAAGAATTTGAAGTACCTAATCTTGGTTACAAAGTAAAAGATGCAGACATAATGATTGCAGCAATAACAAGCTGTACAAACACTGCAAATCCAAAAAATGTTATTGCAGCAGGTTTGCTTGCTAAAAAATTAGTTGAGTTAGGTTTTAAAAAAAATAATAAAGTAAAAACATCTTTTGCACCTGGTAGCAAAGTTACAGCAGAGATTTTAAGTAGATCTGGTTTACAAAAATATTTAGATCAATTAGGTTTTAATGTTGTTGGTTTTGGATGTACAACTTGTAACGGCAGCTCAGGACCTTTAGACGAAAACTTGGCAAATACTATAGAAAAAGAAAAAATTTTTTCAGTTGCAGTGCTTTCAGGAAATAGAAACTTCCAAGGAAGAATACATCCCAATATAAGAGCTTCATACTTGGCATCCCCTGCATTGGTAGTGCTATTTTCTATAACAGGTAATGTCAAAATTAATCTTTTAAATGACAGTTTAGGAAAAAGTTCTAATGATCAAAAAATTTTTTTGAAGGATGTTTGGCCTTCAAATATGGAAGTGGATAAAATTGTTAATGAGTTTTACAAAGCAGAAACTTTTAGAGAAAAGTATGATCAGGTGTATCAGGGAGGAAGTTTATGGGAAAATTTAAATGTTTCAAATTCCCAAGATTACGACTGGCCTGATAGTACTTATATAAAAAAACCTCCATACTTAAAACATGCAGAAAATAATCAAATTAAAGATATAGAACTAGCCCGACCACTAGTATTACTTGGTGATTCTGTAACTACAGACCATATTTCTCCCTCTAGTGTGATAACAATGGGAACAGCAGCTTGGGATTACTTAACAAAACTTGGATTAGACTCTAAAGATTTTAATAATTACTTAACTCGAAGAGCCAATCATGAAATTGTAGAAAGATCTACCTTTGCTAGTTTAAGATTAAGAAATTTAATGTTACCCAATCAGGAAGGAAGTCTTACAATTAAATATCCCGAAAATAAAGTAATGAGAATTTATGAAGCTGCAGTTCAATATAAAAAAGAGAAAAAAGAAATTATAGTTATAGCGGGCGAAAATTATGGATGTGGATCGTCAAGAGATGTAGCCGCTAAAGGACCATTATTAATTGGTGTAAGAGCAATAGTTGCAAAAGGATTTGAAAGAATTCATAGATCAAATTTAATTGGAATGGGATTGCTCCCTTTAGAGTTTGAAAATGGACAAGGTATCAATGAGCTAAATATTGAAAGTTCAGATCAGTTTAGCTTATTAGGTTTAAATGATATTACAAATGAAAATAAAAAAGTGCTCATGAAAATGCATAAACAAACAGGTGATATCATTGAAGTTACACTTAATGCTAGATTAGATGTTCCAGAAGAGTTAAATTTTTGGAAAAATGGTGGGATTTTGCCTACAGCTTATAAGGAGGCTTAAGATTAATGGCACAAAGATGGATCAAGGCTACATATTATCGAGGTGGAACAAGTAAAGGTGTTTTCTTTCAAAAGAAAGATTTACCAACCTCAAATCAAAAAGAGTTAAATGATTTGTTTTTAAAAGTTATTGGAAGTCCAGACTCTAATAAAAGACAGTTAAATGGAATGGGAGGTGGAGTGTCCTCAGTTTCTAAGTGTGTAATTATAAGTCCATCAGATCGAGATGATGCTGATGTTGATTATAATTTTATTCAAATTGCGATAGATAAACCTATTGCAGAATGGAATAACAATTGTGGTAATTTATCAGGTGCGGTTGGACCCTATGCAATTCAAGAAGGTATAATTAAACCAAAAGAAGGTGAAAATAAAATAAGAATTTACCAAGTTAATACTGACAAAATCATACATTCAACTTTTAATGTTAAAGATGGAAAACCATCAATTGAAGGTAACTATTCAATTGCGGGAGTTCATGGAACTGGATCCAAAGTTAGATTAGATTATCTAGAACCTGGAGGATCTGGAACAGGAAAACTTCTTCCTACAGGAAATGTAATTGATGAAATAGAAATTAAAGATTTTGGTAAAATTAATGTAAGTATTATTGACGCCGCAACACCTCTTGTATATTTGCTTGCAGAGGATATTGGTTTAAAAGGTACAGAAACACCAGATGAACTTGATGCACAAGTAGATAAAATGAATTTAATACAAAAGATAAGACGTAAATCTGCACATATAATTGGTTTATCAAAATCAGAAGATGATGCACCAATGAATACACCTAGAATTGGAATTGTAACTTCTGCAAAAGATTATGTTAGTTTGGATGGAACTAAAATTAATTCTAAAGATCAAGATATTACAACTAGAATGTTTTCAATGGAAAAAACTCATAAAGCAATAATGGGTACTGCTGGAGTAAATATTGGTGTTGCTGCTGCAATTGACGGTACTATCCCAAATAATGTGAAAAGAAAAGACTCTGATCCAATGGAACTACGTGCAGGAAATCCATCAGGAATAATGACAGCGGGAGCTGTTATAGAGAGTAAAGATGGAAAGCCATTTGCGAAATCCGCAATTTTTTACAGAACATTCAGACCACTGATGCGTGGAGAGGTTTTGGTTTAAGAAATTCTTAAATCTCCACTTATTTGAGTTCTGTGCATAACTCTTCTAGTATTTGGGTCAAAAGAGTCTCTTTTATGTAAAACAAAAAGATTTTTCCACATTAGCACTTCATTATTTTGCCATCGATGAGTAAAAGTATATTTTTCTTGAGTAGCATGTGACCATAATTCATTTAGTAGGTTCTCACTTTCATCAATAGTCATTCCAACTATATAAGCATGTGGTCTTCTACCAAGAAAAAGTGATTTTTTTTGAGTATTGGGATCTTTAAAAATAATTGGATGTTTAGCTCCAGGCGTTAGAGATGGATCAGCAATTTCTTTGTATCCTTTTCTTAATTGTCCGGCGCTATTATGTGATGCATCATGAATTAAAATTTTACCATCAATTTTTTTTATCAAACTGTCTGGCATATCCTCATAAGCAGCAATCATATTAGAAAAGTGTGTATCACCTTGATCTATTGGAACTTCTAGAGAATATAAAATTGCACCCTTCGGTGGGATTTCATTATAGGTCATGTCAGCATGCCATGTGGCCTCACCATCACCAAGAATACCAATTGGTTTTCCTTTTTCTTTTACATTTGATATTACGTTTATTTCTGGATAATCAGGTGAAAAATTTATCCCATAAGGATTAGGTGCAGGTAAATCTAGATTTCCAAAGTATTTACTAAATTTTAATAATTGTGGATCATTTAATTTTTGATTTTTAAATGTCAAAACTAAATTTTCATCCCAGGCTTTTTGTATAAAATTAATCTGATCTGTTTTTAATTCTTTTGATAGATCAATATTTTCAATTTCAGCTGATAAAGCTTTTTTACTTTTAATTAAATTCATAATTACTCATATTATATAAATAAGTTTTCATTAATTACAAATAAGGCTCTAAACCAACATAAATTAATCTAAGTGCACCAAATAATAGTATGAAGGTTAATACTTTTTTAAAATAACTCTCTCCTTTTGAGACTAAAACAAGCTTCCCTATATAAGTTCCAACAAAGCCAACTAAAATCATTGCTCCAACTAAAAAAATATATTCCTCAAAAGCAAAACCTATAAAAAAAAATGCTAATGATTTAAATAAATGTTGAAAAGTCATTAAAGAACCATGTGTGACTACATGTTTAACTGGATTAAAGTTAAAATTTTTAATCAACGCTGATATTAATGGACCTGAGGCGCCAAATAACATCGACAACGTTGATGATACGGCCCCACCTAAAAAAATATATTTTTTTCCAAGTTTTGGAAATTTACCAAATATAGAATAAAGTATAAACAATCCAACACCTACCTGTCCAATAGAGGGGTCTAATACTTCATAAATATTTACTCCCAAATATGATCCTATTAAACTACCAATAATGAATGGAAGAATAACACTTTTATCTAAATCTTTAACAGAGACAAATATTCTTGCAAAATTTGACCCTAATTGAATTATTCCATGAACAGGTATTAACGCAAGTGGTGGTACAACAAATGATAAACCCACTAACATTAGAATTCCACCACCAAGACTTAGGGCAGTGGATATAAAAGAACATATTAAATTTAAAATTATTAAAAAAACTGCTGCATATATTGAAATTGTTTCAGGTAAAAGGGATGAAAAGTCCATTAATCTCAAAGATTAAGATCACACAACTTAACTAATTCACGTACGTTAAAATCTTTATGTAAAATTAAATCAATAAGATCATCGGTTTGAGATGTTTTAAAAACTGAAAACAATCTTTTTGATTTCGCAATAATATCCTTTTCTTCCATGGGGTTGTCTGGGGTTCCACGGACAGACTTTGCATGATAAAAAAGTTTTTTATCATTATTTAAGATAATTGTAATTTTAGATTGCCTTTCTGGTCTAGCAATTGCTAATTCCTCACTTGAAATAGATTTAATTTTTTTTCTTAAACTTACTACTTCTGGATCATTAAATAGTTTTTCATCATGTGCCTCTTCATATCCCATAGTTTTTTTTATTAAATGAACGGCAATTAAATGTTGTGCACTGATAGATGGAATTTCCCTATCATTAACAATGTGAAAACGATCAGCTGGTATTTCAACTGTTAATTCTTTTATATCTTTGTAATTAAAGTCATTATTTTGAATTAAATACTCTATTGCATCCATCATGGATTGAATTGGTGAGCCTACAGACCATTTTTTTAATGAAGCATTATCAATTTCAAAATTTTCACCTAGTTTTTCGTTTAACAGTTCAGGTTTAGCATTGTGAGCAAAGCCTGCATGAAATCCCCTTTCTCCTAAGATTGGATCTCTCACAGATGTAAAATTTTCTTTAGCTAACAATGCTGAATAAATGGCATTTCTTGAGGTCATTCCAGAGAATACAAATGCTTTTTCAATATGATCAGGATCTCTATTCCAACATGCTAATCCTGAGGCTTGTTGAACAGTATATGAAATTAGATAATTGCATTGCTCATGAGTTAATTTTAATAATGCCCCAGCCGAAGCTGCACTTCCAAAAATTGGTCCTATACTGTGAGTTGCAAAAATACTAGTTTTAGGTGTTTTATATCCAAGGCTTGTTGTAAACCTAACCCCAATATCATAACCCAATGCAATTCCTTTAAAAATTTCTTCACTATTTAAATTTTCTCGTTCTGCGATTGCAAGTGTTGTTGGAATTATTGCACAACCTGGATGAAATCTACCTTTTGTATGTGAGTCATCTGTTTCGTTAGCATGAGCTGCCATACCATTTGAAAATGCAGCATTAATTGCCGAAACTTTAATATTATTACCTAACAGAGTAGCCTCTTCTAATCCGCCTTGATTTTTTGAAAAATTAAAGCCTTTTTGCCCTGGAGGTAACAGTCTACCCGTAAGTATAGAGACAATTGCATCTAATAAATGAAAACGTGTTTTGATTTTAGTTTTTTCTGGTAAGGCATTATTTAAAGCCGATGAAATATATTTTGTTAAATCATCCTGAATTTTCATTAGAAAATACCTTTTATATTATTTTTTTTTAAGTCTAAATGTTTTTCTTTACAAACAATGTTCAAATTCTTTATTTCATTTGATTTTAATTTTTCCAGATTACCAATTAAATCGAGAAATCTATTTTCTTCTTGTGTATGAATTATATTGTTAGCTAAAATTTTCATTTTGTTAATATATTCATCTCTTCCAAAAGGAGTTTTCCCATTTGGGTGGGCATTGGCAAATTCTAGTTGATCAATTATTTTTACTCCATTCATAAGCTCTATCTCTACTTTGGCTCCTTGTGCTTTTTTTAAAGGATTGGGTTCATCATAATATTTTTTATTCCAATTTTTACTTTCAAAAGTTTTTATTTTTCTCCATAATTTAATTGTATCAGGTTTATTTTTTCTTTTTTTAGAATAACTTTTTTCGTGATGCCAAGCACCGTCTTCCAAAGCAACTGCAAAAATATACATTGCTGAATGGTCAAGAGTTTCTCTAGAGGCTTTAGGGCTATATTTTTCATTATCATTACTCCCACTACCCATTACAATATGAGTATATTTCTTAGAATAAATATTTATTTTTTTTATTTGTTTTATATTTTTAATTTTTTTTCTCATCTTAAATGCTAGATCAATCAAAGAATTTCCATGATAGCCTGCCGAGTGCTCTTTTGTAAAAGTTCCTAAAATTCCTTTTCTTGGTTCATTTTTTTCAGGTAGATTAATTTTTATATTTTTGTTCTCTTTTTCTAATAAAATTGAAATGATGCCATAATCTCCCTCCCACACTGGACTTGGTGAGGTATCACCTCTAATTGCTCTATCAATTGCATCTATTGCATTTTTGCCAACCAATCCAGGAGCATAAGCTTTCCAACTAGATAAATTTCCTTTTCTTCCTTGTCTCGTAAAAATAGACGTGTGTGCACTCCATTGAACTGCTTGATAAATTGTTTCAGTATCTAATTTTAAAAGTTTGCCAAGTCCACTTACAATTGCGGGACCTAGATGACCAACATGATCAATTTTATTTGGATTTAGAGCTATTGACATTGATAATCTCAATTGTGTCTCATAGCTTGTTGCAATAGCTTTTATTAAATCTTTACCAGTACAATTTCTTTGCTGCGCTACAGCTAAAATAGTTGGTATACAATCTCCAGGATGACACGTCTCTTTTGCCATTATATTATCATGAAAATCTAATTCTCTTACTGCTACTGCATTTGCCCAAGCTGCCCACTGACAATCAAATTTTTTCTTTAAATTTAAACCAATTAAATTTGCACCATTTTTATTTTCAAACTTCATCGCTTGTGCTCTAGCAATTTTAACTGCCTCTCTGTTTAAAGCGGCAACTGCGACACCCGTATTATCAATAATCCTATTGCCAACCATATCAATTATATCTTTGTTTAAATTCCAATCTTCAGAGGCCATCTTGGCAATTAACCAAGCTAGATGATTTTTTTTACCTATTTTTTTTCCCGGTTTTTGAAGTTTAACTGAATGTGTTTTCATAAGTTAACTTAATAAGTGAATTATGTTTCATAATATGAAATGACATTTTACATATTGAACTTAACTCTATTAATGTGTTAACGTTTGTCAATTTTAATAAACTAACTGAGAGGGAAATTATGTTCAAATTAAATTTGAAAAAGTTTTTTGCTTTTTTATCTTTATTCGCTCTTACTTACACATCGATAGCTAGTACATCCGTAGTTGCTGAAACTTTTGCTACTAAAGAGTGTGATCCAATACAAGTTGTGATTCATGCTTCTTATGGTGGAGGGACAGATACAACAGCTAGAATGATGTCTATCAGATCTAGAAGAACTCTAAAGGCTGATATGCAAATCGTAGGTAAAAGAGGTGGATCAGGAGCTAAAGCTCAAAACTACACTTTAACAAGACCAAAAGATGGTTGTACAATTATGGCTTTAACAGAGTCACACTTATACACTATGGCTAGAGGTAAATCTAACATGAAGATCGATGATCTTGTTGGAATTGCTAGAGCTATGGAAGAACCAACTTTTATAGTTGTCAATGCAAAAAATAAAGAGTTAAGCACTATTAAAAAGTTTATCAAAAGATCAAAAGAAAAACCGATTATTACTGCGATAGCTTCTATTGGTGGTACTGAGCACATTGGAATGTATAACTATTCTACAGTTGCTGATGTTCCATTTAAAGCTGTTTCATTTGGATCTGGTGCGCAAAGTTTACAAGCTTTAGCATCTGGAAAAGTTGAAGCTTCTTTATTGAACCCGTCAGAAGCAGCTGCTTTAATTGAAGATAAAAAAATTAAAGCAATTCTTTTGTTACATGACAAAAAAATGTCGGATTATCCAAAAGTGCCGACTTCATATGAAATGGGTCACGAAGTTAAAGTTGTGACTACAAGAGGATATGCCGTACTAAAAGGAACGCCTCAAGATAGAATTGATGCGCTTTCTAAAGGTATGGTTAAAGCTATGAAACATGACACTTTCGCTAATTATCTTAAAGGAGCTTCTCTAGATCCTGCAACTAGCCCAGCTGGTACAGAGGTTTGGGACAAGCAACTTAAAGAAAATTATGCAAAAGCTGCTGAAGCATTAAAAGGTTTAGGTTTAACTAATTAATGTCTGAAGAAAAAAAATCACATGACTTTGCGCCCAAAACATTGGGCGCAGGTTTCATTCATAAAAAAGATTTAGTACTTGCAATCATCTTAGTTGCTTTCGGTGCATTCATGTATTACGAAGCTGGAAAGTTTCCAGAAGCCCCAGCTATTTTAGGAGATACACTTAATGCAGAGGTATTTCCGAAAATGCTTATTACATTATTATTTATTCTAGTTGCAATTATACCTTTTGAATTCAAAATTACGCCTGAGAAAATAGCAAAAATAGACAAAGATAGAGGAGATAAAACACTCCCAATTACTTGGATAACTATAGTCTTGTTACTTACCATAGTATCCTTTGCTGAATTTTTAGGTGCTGTGGTGACAATGTTTATCACTTGTTTATTACTCCCTTTAGTGTGGGGAGAAAGAAACTATATTGCAGTAGCAATATATTCAGTCGTATTTCCTGGCTTTGTTTATTTATTATTTAATAAATTACTTGGTTTATATTTTAACCCTGGAATATTAGAGTTACTCAAATAAATATTATGGAAGATGTAATAAGAGGATTTGTACTATTAATGGAGGTTCAAAACCTTCTATTAATTTTTGGTGGAGTTTTAGTCGGTGTATTGGTTGGAGCTTTACCTGGATTAAGTTCACCAATGGCAATTGCTTTATTAATGCCTTTTACCATTAGTCTTGATCCTGTTGCATCAATTTCAATGATGGCTGCACTATATTGTGCGGGAACTTTTGGTGGTTCAATTACAGCAATATTAATAAATGCACCAGGGGCACCACCTGCAGTTGCTACTGCATTAGATGGATATCAAATGGCAAAAAATGGTGAGCCTGGAAGAGCGTTAGGTCTTGCAGCTGTTGCAAGTGTGTTAGGTGGAATTTTTGCTATTATCATATTTTTATTTGCAACACCTCTACTTGCTGATTTAGCCTTAAAATTTGGGCCTGTAGAATATTTTGGATTATCAGTTTTTGCTTTATCTATGTTGGCAGCTATGAGTGGTAAGTCGTCTATTAGAAATCTAGTGGCTGGAGCTCTCGGAGTATTTGTGTCAACTATTGGTGTTCACCTTGCAACTGGAGTCGAGCGATATGACTTTGGAGTTCAAGAATTAACAGAGGGTATCAAGTTTGTACCTGTCTTAATCGGATTGTTTGCTATGTCAGAATTATTAGCACAATCTAAAACGTTAAATAATGCAGTAGAAAGAATGTCTGCAAAAGCATTAAGACTTCCAACATTTGCAGAATTAAAAAGTTTAAAAGGTACTATTCTAAGATCATCAGGTCTTGGGACATTCATTGGAATTTTACCAGCTGAGGGATCAACAGTTGCTGCGATGATGGGATATAACGAGGCTAAAAGATTTTCAAAAACTCCTGAAAAATTTGGTACAGGTTGTGCAGAGGGAATAGTTGGACCGGAAGCTGCTAACAACGCAGCTGCAGGTGGTGCTATGGTTCCAACACTTGCACTTGGAATACCAGGAAGTGGAACAACAGCTTTGATTCTAGCAGCATTAGTTATGCATGGTTTTAGACCAGGGCCTTACTTGATCACGGAAACTCCACATTTAGTTTATGCAATATTTGGAGCAATGCTTTTTGCGAACTTTGCCTTTCTAGGTATTGGTTTGGCAGGTGCAAGATTTTTCTCTTACGTGACTTTTATTCCAAAAAGATTTTTATGGCCTTCAGTATTTATTTTTTCTTTAATTGGATCATATGCTTATAGTTCAGCTATATTTGATGTCTGGGTAATGTTGTTATCAGGTATTATTGGGTATTTTGCTTTAAGGAACGGTTTTTCACCTGCTCCATTTGTAATGGGATTAATTTTAGGAAAAATGGTTGAAGAAACCTTTACACAATCTATGGTAATTTACGAGAGTAACTTCATGAATTTCTTTGATAGTGGTGTATTCATTTTCTTTATGATACTTACTGTTATAAGTTTATCTACACCTTTTTGGGGGCAGATACGCGGTAAATTAAAACCTAAAACAGTTGAATAAAAAATTCACTAAAAATAAAGTTGTTGTTATAACAGGTGGTGCCAAAAAAATAGGTAGATCGACTGCTTTAAAACTTGCAGAGCAAGGATTTAATATTTTAATTCATACAGGTGGTAAGAGCATTAATGATGCTAAAACAACTGTAAAATTAGTAAAAGAATTTAAAATTAAAGCTAATTATATCCAAGGTGATCTAGCAAATATAAAAACTATTAAAAAAATTAAAACTGCAGCTTTACAATTAGGTGTTCCATCAGTTTTAATTAATAATGCAGGACTTAGAATTTACGATAATTTTGAAAAAATTAAGTATAAGGATTGGAAAAAAGTAATGACCGTAAATGTGGATGCTTCTTTCTTGTGTGCTCAGGCTCTTATAGGACATATGACAAAACAAAAATGGGGAAGAATAATAAATGTAGGTGGTTTATCTGCTCATATTGGAGCAAAAGAAAGGGCCCATGTTGTTACTTCAAAAGCTGCTCTAGTTGGACTAACTAAAGCTATCAGTATGGAGTTTTTAGAAAAAGGAGTTACTTGTAATTGTGTTGTTCCTGGTTTTATTGAAGATTTTAATTCTAAAGAAAAAAAACTTAAAGGACATTGGTTGCGTCATCCACAAACGCCAAATTTAGTGCTAAAGAGATTTGGAAATCCTGAAGAAGTAGCCGAAGTAATTGCTAATCTTTGTAAAAAGGAAGCTAGTTATGTTAATGGGCAGACACTTCATGTTAACGGTGGTAGTTATACCCCATGATAATTGCAGAAGAATTTTCTAGTTGGAGTAAAAACTTAAAAGTTGAAGATATCCCAGAGAAAACCAAGTTAACGTTGCAGTTCTTACTGAAAGATATCTGCGGAATTATTTTATCAGCAAGAAATGAGGATTATGTAAAAAGTTTAGTTAAAACTTATAAAGGATCAGGAAACTTGATATCTTTAGGTCACAGTGAAAGATTTGATTTATTTTCATCAGCTATAATAGCTGGTACCGCAGCACATGGTGAAGATTTTGATGATACTTTTGAGGGAAATCCAATGCATGTTGGGGCCACAATGATTCCAGCGATTCTTTCTGCAGCTCAGAAATTTAATCTTGATGGTGATCAAATTTTAAAGGGACTAGCTGTTGGCTCAGAGCTAATTTGTAGATTGGCTTTGGTAGCACCGACCGCAATGCATAAACAATCTTTTCATCCAACTGCTGTTTGTGGAACTTTTGGTGTTGCTGCTGGTTTATCATCCGTATTAGATCTAACAGAAAAACAGATGGTTTCAGCTTTAGGCGTAGCAGGTAGCTTTACCTCTGGTATCATTGAATATCTTGCTGAAGGATCTTGGACTAAAAGAGTTCATCCGGGTTGGTCAGCAAACTCTGGAATGAATGCTACACTGATTGCAAAATCTGGTTTTTATGGACCAAGAACTGTATTTGAGGGTAAGCATGGTTTCTTTGAAGCTTTTGCATTAAAAGAGATTGGGAGAGATTATTCTCATTTAACTGATGGATTAGGTAAAAGATGGGAAAATCAAAATTTAGCTTTTAAACCTTTTGCCTGTGGAACCATGGCACAACCTTTTGTCGATTGTGCAATTAAAATAAGAAAAAAAATCAAAAATTTAAACGATATTTCATCTATTACTGCAAAAGTTGGTGAGGGTACTGTCCACAGATTATGGGAACCTTTGAAAGAAAAAAGGCAGCCATCAACACCTTACTCAGCCAAATTTTCAGTCCCATATTGTGTAGCTGTGGGATTTATTAGAGGAGATGCTGGTTTAAACGAATTTAATGAAAAAAGTATAAATGACAAAGAAATTTTAAGCCTAGCAAGTAAGGTAAATTACGAAATAGATCCAAAGAATGAATATCCAAAAAATTACACTGGAACACTGATTTGTAAAACTTCTCAAAATGAATTTAATGAACATCAGCCTTGCTTCAGAGGAGGTATTAGAGAACCACTGACTAAAGATGATATTGATAAAAAATATAATGCAAATTTAAATTATTCCAAAATTTCAGAGGAAAATAAAAAAAATTTAAATAATTTTATTGAAACTCTTTTTGATAAACCTGATTTTTCCAAAATAGCTTTTTAATCTTACATGGAAACTGATTTTGACATAGGTGCTTTATTTGCTAGTCTAGGAGTAATTGAGCTCACAATATTAATATTAACCGCTTTTTTTGCATCTGTTGTTTCAGGAATATCTGGATATGGGGGAGGTATGACTCTTGGTTTATTAGTATCACCTTTTATACCTGTAAAATTATTAGTGCCTCTAATGTCAGTATTTGTTTTGTTTTCAAATGTATCAAGGATGTATTATTACCGAAAAAATATTTTTTGGAAAAAAGGTATTTATTTTGCAATAATTTCTACCCCATTCTTAATTGTAGGCACAAATTTCTATGCGTCAGTATCTGAAAAAACATTATATTTCTGTTTGGGCTTTGGGTTAGCCTTCATTGTAATTTTGAGAAGAGTATTTAAGAAAATTAATCTTACTATTGGTTGGGTAGGATTAGGAGTAATGGCTATATTTTATGGAACAATAAGTGGTGTAATACTAGGGCCAGGTTCTGTTTTATTAACAGCCCTCGCTGCAAATGGATTGGTAGGACCTCAAATTATAGGTACCGATTCTTTTATAACACTTATAAATGTAATCATACGCCTCATATCATATTGGAATTTAGGATTACTAAACCTTGATGCGTTGTATGTAGGTTCAATGATAGGTATAGTTGCTATATTTGGATCTTATACAGCAAAGAGAATTGCGGATAAATTAGGTGTCAAAATGCACACAATTATTATTGAGGTCTGCGTAGTTATTGGTGGTAGTGCAATGATTTATAAAGCACTGACGTTCTAAAAATTACGATAAACTTTATAAATAATATGTTCAGGATTTTTTAGATTAAAACTATTAGCTGAAACCCAGGGGTATCGACATCCCCATTTATTAATTGTGGGTATCAGTGAGTGCTCCCAATTTAAATATCCTCTTGAATGATTTTTATTTCCAAGGTGCCTTTTAGGAAAAAAATACGTGGGGTAATTTTTAGTTGGTTGATACTTTTTATTCATAGATCTTGGTTTTTTAACCTGCCAAATTGCATTATAGCCCATACGCCTTAACCAAATTACTGAAAATAATGATGATGAAGGAATAAAAGAATATACAAAGATTTTTGACAAAGTGGACGCAATAAATTTATCTGTATTTTGTATCAAAGTTGTTGCGTTAACATTCCTCCATCCCTTAATATTTTGAAAATTCTTTATTTCAGAATTTATTTGAAAAAAATAATTATTTGGATCATGAATGCTTTTAACAGTAGTGGGTATTTTAAATTTTTTTGAAATTTCTTTGGATAACTTTAGATCTTTATCTAAATTAATTTTTGTGTTGTTAAGCTGTGACTTATTATTATAAACTCTGCCATAACCTGACAAAACCCAGTTTTGGGTACCACCATTTAAAACATATTTTTTATTTTTAAAATTGAAATCTTTTAAAGTTTGATAAGCCACAATACTTCGAGTCCGACCTGCACAATGAACTATATAAGTTTTGTTATTATTCAAATTGTTATTTAGAAAAATTGGTAATTCTCCTCCTGAGCAATGGTGAGAAAAAGGGAGACTAAATTTTTCAAATTCAATCTTAGGCCGTGTGTCGATTTGTAAAAAATTATTTGTTTTGTGAATTTTTTTTAATTCATTTGGAAAAATATTTTTTATATTTGATGATTTATCTACCCATTCGCCAAAAGCTTTGGAAGAGGTATATTCCCCTTTCCAGAATGGTAATTTTTTTTTAACCCATGTCTTATAGTCTCCTTCAATTGTAAAATAACTTTTAAATTCAAATTTATTAAGTATTTTAAAAATTTTTTTTTTATTAGTATCATTTTCAATTCCAATTAATAAAATTATAGTTTTATTGTTAGGGACTAAATCAATTATATTTTCATTGAGTTTTGTAATCTCACAATTAATAGAACCAAATGCAAAACCTTGAACATATTTTTCTCTTTTTCTAACATCTATAAAAGCAATATTTTTATTTTTAGATTTCAGGATTTTGACTGCCTTGGAAATACTTATTTCATTCATATTTTGTATAATAAAAAAGTTTTGTTAAATTAAATATAGTTATTTATATTTTTTATAACCTTGTGCTATAATTTCATAAAAATATGGAAATAAATATAAATTGTGATTTAGGTGAAAAATCGGTCCATCATTCAAATAAAAACGACCCTGATTTACTAGCGATTGTTAATTCTGCCAGTGTTGCATGTGGTTATCACGCTGGTGACAACCAAACTATGAGTGAAGTTGTTCAAATATCAAAAAAAAATGGAGTAAGTATTGGAGCTCATCCTTCTTTTAAAGATTTAGAAAATTTTGGAAGAAAAAGAATGAATTTATCTAAAAGTGAAATTGAAAAATTGATAATTGAACAGTATGAAATTTTACAAAAAATTGCTGAAAATCATGGAGAAAAAGTTACTCATATTAAGCCTCATGGCGCATTAAATAATATGGCTTGTGAGGACTTAGAATTATCAAAGATACTTGCAAAAACAATTTATGATATTGATAAAGATTTAATTTACTTAGTATTAACAGGTTCAAAAATGGAAATTGCTGCAAAAGAAATAGATATGAAGATAGCTTGTGAAATATTTGCAGATAGAACCTATGATGATGAGGGTAACCTTGTTTCAAGAAAATTACCTCATGCTTTAATTACTAATCCATCTCAAGCTAAAAAACATGTTTTGAGTATGGTTCAAAATCAGTCAATCAATTGTCACAGTGGTAAACAAATTCCTTGTGAAATAGACTCTATATGTGTACACGGTGATAACGATAGTTCTCTTTCAACTGCAATTGCAATTAAAGAATTATTGTTAGAAAATAAATTTGAATTAAAACCTTTAACAAAAATGAAAAAATTTAGCTAATGATTAAAAATTATATTATTATTTTATTATTCCTATTATTAACGACAAAATCTTTTGCAGCTGGATCTAATTCCAGTGATGATAGTTCTAAATTAAAATCTGATTACGATAAAGCAGTAGTGCTAATTAAGTCTGCAAAAAAATTAGAAAAAAATGGTAAAACTGAAAAAGCTAACAAAAAATACGAAAAAGCTCAAAAGTTGTTAATTAAATCCAACAAGAAAAAACCAAGCCAACCAGATACGCTAAACTACTTAGGTTTTACAACAAGAAAACTTGGTGATTTTGAAAATGGTGAAAAATATTATCTATTAGGACTAGAAATAAATCCAAATCATATAGGTATAAACGAATATTTAGGTGAGTTATATGTCGCAACTAACAGATTAGATTTGGCGAAAGAAAGATTAAAAATTTTAGAAACTTGTAATTGTAAAGAATATAACGAATTAAAAGCTGTAATAGATGGTACAAAAAAATCTAAATATTATTAATTTTGATTGAACAACTAATAATTTTAATTCAAATAATCTTTATAGATATAATTTTAGCTGCAGATAATGCTATCATTATTGGACTTATAGCTGCAAATTTTGTACCAAAAAATCGAAAAAAAATTATTTTGTGGGGTGTTGCTGGTGCTTTAGTTTTTAAAGTTATTTTCGCAGTATTTGCTACATACTTATTTAAGTTTTATTTCATTAAAATTTTAGGAGGCCTATTATTAATATGGATCGTTAATGATCTGAGAAAAGATTTAGTAGAAATTAAAAAAGAAAAAAAATCTCCTACCAAAAAATCAAAAGAGCCCTCTTTTATTAAAAGTGTATATAAGGTTTTATTTGCCGATATCACAATTAGTTTTGATAACGTCATTGGTGTAGTTGGTGCAGCAAAAGGGTATTTTGGGTTTATGATTTTTGGCCTTGTATTGTCTGTAGTTTTAACGGGTGCACTAGCAACTTATATGGCAAAATATATACAACAACATATCTGGATTGCTTATGTTGGTTTAGTATTTATTTTAATTGTTGGTCTTCAATTAATTATTGGTGGACTGGTAGATTTAGAAATTCTAAATATTAATGAAGAATTTAAAAAATACTTTTAATTAATAAGAGTGTTTTTTTAGTGGAAATTTCTTACTTTTCACTTCTCTCGCATAAGTTGATACAGATTTAGCAATCTCTTTTCTGATGTTCGTGTATTTCTTTATAAATCTAACATTAATTGGATTTAAACCAATTAAGTCATCAAAAACTAAAATTTGCCCATCACAATTATTTGATGCTCCTATACCAATTGTTGGGATTTTTATACTTTTTGTGATGGTTTTTGCTAGCGAGCTTTCTATGCATTCTAATACCATCGAAAAAACACCTGCAGTCTCTAGTAATTTTGCTTCTTTTAAAATTTTTTCTCTTTCGTAATTTTTTTTACCCTTAAACTTAAAATTCTTGGCTGACTGAGGAAGAAGCCCTAAATGACCCATAACAGGAATATTATTCTTTACTAAATTTTTAATAATTTCATAAATTTTTTTTCCACCTTCTAATTTTAAAGCATCACATTTAGTTTTTGACATTATTTTTTTTGCATTCTTAAGTGCCTCTCTGGAATTTCGATAAGTGTTATAAGGCATATCAACGACCATCAAACTTTTTTTAACTCCTAATCTCACACTTTTAGAATGTTCGATCATTGTATCTAATGAAACTTCTCGTGTTGATTTGTAATTGTATAAAACAGACCCAAGCGAGTCACCAACAAGAACTATATCACAATGGTTATCGATAATCTCTGCTACATTTTTAGAATAAGCAGATAAACTCACTATTTTGGTTTTATTTTTTTTTCTAATTATAGATAATATTTTTTTATGCATTGGCTTACCAAGAGCCAGAATTCTCCATAGAAACCCAAGGTTCTTTAGGCTCTAGGTTCCCTTCTTGAAGAATTTCAATAGAAATCTTATCTGGAGATCTAACAAATGCCATGTGACCATCTCTTGGCGGTCTATTGATAGTGTAACCCATATCCATTAATCTTTTACAAGTTTCATAAATATTATCTACACGGTAAGCGAGATGACCAAAATTTCTTGAGCCTTCTCCCAATTCGTCTCCATCCCAATTATAGGTTAATTCAATTTCTGCTTTATCATCATTAGGTGCAGCAAGAAAAATAAGTGTATATCTTCCCTTTTCATCTTCCATTCTTCTTGTTTCTTTAAGACCAAGACCATCACAAAAAAATTTTAAAGACTCATCTACATTCTTAATTCTAATCATTGTATGTAAATATTTCATAGAAGTACTTTATAGTTTAAAACTACTCTAATTCAATAGTACTCGGAGGTTTTGAGGTAACATCATACACAACTCTATTTATACCTCTAATACTATTGACTATTTTATTAGATATAGTTTGCATGAAAGACTTTCTAAACTCATAAAAATCAGCAGTCATCCCATCCTCAGAAGTTATAGCCCTTAACAAGCAAAGATATTCATAAGTTCTATTATCGCCCATTACACCTACGGTTTTAACCGGAAGAAGTGCAGCGTAGGCTTGCCATATTTTGTGATAAAGTCCGTGTTCCCTTAATGCTTGTATAAAATAATAATCAGCTTCTTTTAAGATTTTAATCTTTTCGTTAGTGATTACACCAGGCATTCTTATCGCTAACCCTGGGCCAGGGAAAGGATGTCTGGAGATTATTTCTTTACTTAAATTTAATTCTAAACCTAATTTTCTGACTTCATCTTTAAATAAAAATTTTAATGGTTCAACCAATTTCAAATTCATTTTTTTTGGCAAACCACCTACATTATGGTGAGATTTAATTTTTGAAGTTTGGCTGCCTGTAACTGATCTACTTTCAATTAAATCAGGATAAAGTGTTCCTTGTGCTAAAAAACTTACATTTTTAATTTTTTTTGCATAACGTTCAAATATTTTAATAAATAGACTTCCAATTATTTTTCTTTTTTTTTCTGGATCAGAAACATTTTTTAATTTAGATAAAAATTCTTTGTCTGCATTTACATAAATTAAATTCATTTTTAATCGCTTCTTAAAAGTTTGAACTACCTGAATTTCTTCATTTTTTCTTAGAAGACCTGTATTAACGAAAATACAATATAATTTTTTTCCTATTGCTTTATTTAGTAGCTGAGCAACAACACTGCTATCTACACCACCAGATAAAGCACATATAACTTTGTTTTTACCTACTTGTGATTTTACTTCTTTGATTAATTTTAATTTTTGATCTTTAGATGACCAGTTTCTTTTAATTTTACATATTAAGAAAATGAAGTTGCTTATGAGTTTTTTTCCGTTTTCAGTATGAGTAACCTCAGGATGAAATTGTATTCCAAAAAAATTTTTAGTTTTATTCTCAACAATTGCAAATTTAGAATTTGTGCTTGAAGCAATAATCTTAAAATTTAAAGGTAATTTAGATACTTGATCTGCATGACTCATCCATACTTTTTTGGTTTTTGTTGCACCAAAAAAATTTTTAGTTAACAGACTATCATTTTTTTTATAAATATTGGCAAGGCCAAATTCTCGATGTTTTGATTGTTTTACTTTTCCACCATTTAATTTTGAAAGTATTTGATGGCCAAAACAAATTCCTAAAATTGGACGATTTAAATTTAGTATTTTTTTATCAAATGAGTATTTATTTATTTGGTAAACATTTAGTGGACCTCCAGATAAAATTATTCCTCTTACACTTTTATTTATATCCTTAAGTTTAATTTTTTTATGACTTACTATTTCTGAAAAGACCCCTAATTCCCTTATTCTACGTGCTATTAATTGAGTAAACTGGGATCCAAAGTCTACTATCAAGATTTTGTCTAGATTTCGATCAAGACTCATTTTTAGGATCTATATTTTTTAATGATTCTTTTATATTTTTATTTTCATCACATAATTTCTTGCAAACTTTTGAGAATGCCTCTGAAAGACTTTTAACCTTATCATAGTTAGATTTTTCAACAGATATTTTTATCATCATCAATAAAGCCTCCTCATTGTTTGGTTCAATAAGTAGAGCTGTTTCTAGGTTATTTTCCTCTTTTCTTTGATCTTTCTCATGATTATAAATTTTTGCGAGGTACAAATATGAGTTAGCATCCTTTGGATTGAAAACTATATTTCGTTCAAATAAAAATCTAGCATCGTCATATTTTTCATTTTCATAAAATTTTAACGCATTTTTGAAAAAATTATCGTTACAAAAAGACACTGATTGAACAAATAAAAACGCAATTGATATTGTAATAATTTTAAAATGTCTAAGCATCAGTATTTACTATCTTTTTTGACCATATCAACGTTATGAACCATACTTTCATAAAATCCTGCTTTTGTGATTTTGACAAAATGAGGTTTATTTCTAAGTTTTATAATATTTTTTGAACCTAGATATCCCATAGATGATCTTAAACCACCAACTAATTTATATATTATACTTCCTACATCGCCTTTATATTTAACAAATCCCTCAACACCTTCAGCTACATACTTGGAAACATCTTTCTGCGTCTTTTGAAAATACCTATCTGCAGAACCTTTGTTCATAGCTCCAACTGATCCCATCCCACGAAAGCTTTTATACAATTTGCCATTTTTCTTAATTAATTTTCCGGGTGTTTCATTCGTCCCAGCAAACAATGATCCTATCATTACAGCATCAGCTCCTGCAGCAAATGCTTTTGCTAAATCACCTGAGTATTTAATTCCCCCATCTGAAATTATTTTCACTTTTTTATTTTTTACTCCATTTCTGACTGACAAAATTGCACTCAATTGAGGGACTCCAATTCCAGCTACCAATCTTGTAGTGCAAATAGATCCAGGTCCAATTCCAACTTTTATAATATCAACACCTAATTTAATTAAGAATTTTGCTGCCTCAGGAGTAGCTATATTACCTGCGCACAAGGCTGTTTTATTACTTTTTGTTTTTTTTACGTATTTAATTATATCACCAACTTTTTTTGTATGCCCATGTGCAGTATCAATTACAATAAGATCAACACCCTCTTTAATAATTTCTTTTGCTCTAATAAACTCTTGTTCTGAAGCACCTATTGCTGCTCCAACTTGTAAAGAGAGTTTTTTTACTTTTTTAATTTCTAAAATTTGTTGCTTGATATTAAGATTACGATGAATAACTCCGATACCGCCAGCTTTTGCCATTGCTATAGCCATTTTGCTCTCTGTAACAGTGTCCATAGCTGAAGATAAAAGTGGTACTTTTAGTTTAAGTCGAGCAGTTAATGAGACAGTTGTATCAACTTCAGAGGGTAATATTTCTGAGTAATTTGGCACTAATGTGACGTCGTCAAAGGTAAGAGCTTCTTTTATAGGAACCATGATCTTTTATATACGATTCCTTTTAAAATAAAAGTCCCTATCGAATTTTTCTACAAATTATAAAACTCTCTTTAGAATCTTTTCGACTCGATTTTGGTTTAAAAACCTTTACTTCTTTAAAAAATTTTTTACCCTCAGCAATTATTTCATTAAATGTACCACCCATAAAAATTTTTGATATAAAATAGCCATTATTTTTTACTAAATCTTTAGCAAAAAACATCGCTTCTTTACAAAGTTCTCCTGTTTGAATTGAGTCTATATTTTTAATTCCAGTGGTATCTACTGCCATATCTGACATAACAACATCTACTTTACCATTAATATTTTTTTTAATCTCATCTTGTATTTCGGTATTAGTGAAATCTCCTTGAATTTGTATACTATTGCCAATTGGTTCCATTTTTTTTAAATCTATAGATATTAGTTTTCCATTTTTAGCAGCTTTCACTGCATATTGTGACCAACTACCTGGAGCGGCACCGATATCAATTACTGATAAACCTCCTTTAAAGATCCTAAATTTTTCATCAATTTCCATTAGCTTATATGCTGATCTCGCTCTATAACCATCTACTTTAGATTGTCTTACAAAAATATCTCTTCGCTGTTTATTTATCCAGTTTTTAGAGATTTTGTTTTTTTTCAATTAATTATTAAATCTTAAACTTTTATTTAAAATTTTACCTGTTAGGGTTTGAATATCTATTTTAACATCTTTGTTTAATCTCATATCCTTATTATCCCTCCAGATACCAGCAGCTAAATGCATTATACCTATTTTATAATTTGGCAAATAAGGTTCAACAAATGTATTGTTAACCTCATCATACTTAGGCAAAAGGTTGCTTGTAATCCAATTACAATTAAGAGGTAAAAATTCTGTATCTATATTCTCAATGTATACCGACATATTAATTGCCAATTGCTCTGATCCCCATATATTTCCACTTTTTAAAGTTTGATGTAAATTTTTTTGCCATGAAGCCCAAGTACTTGAATTTTTTTCTAAAGAAAAAACACCTACATTTATATGAGGAGCAAAGGCTAACTTTCTTGCTTTTTCATAACCAATATTTGATTTAACTGCATGTTTGAAATTTTGTGATTTTATAATTGCGAGTTTTTTAAAAATCCAATTGACTTTAGAAGTAATTTTATAACCAGGTCCAATTGTTTGAGTAATACCTAGTTTACCATTGTCACATGCTCTGAAATAGAGCTCTATAGTTTTCCAATCGTTTACCCATGCATCGCAATCAATCCATAAATATTTTTCATAGTTGGGAAAATATTTAGGTAAAAAAGCCCTAGAGACATTACATTTTAACCACTCACGTCCTTTTATTTTACTGTCAGGAACTTTTATATCCCACTCTGCTGGTTTAATTTCATCAACTTTTACTAATAAATCATTCTTTTGTTGGTCAGTTAACCCTACATCTAAGATACAAATTGCAATATCTTTACTATTTTCGAACCTTTTAATTGAATTGATTAATTCATCTAATAAATGAAAATAGTTAGCATCTGCTATTGAGACAATGACATTTTTTTTCATTACAATATATCTTCAAGATCATCATCTTCATCTGTAAAATTTTGATCATTATTCTTCTTTTTCAAATTTTGATAGTGAATGTAACTTATCGGTAATATTGCTAGATAAATAATTGAACTTAACGCTAAAATATCAAATGGATAAATTAAGAGAAAGCCAAAAAATAAAACTATTCCAAAAAGTAAAAAAATTGTTGTTTTTCTTTGAATGACAATTTTTTTAAAAGAATAACTTGGAAACTTACTTATTAAAAGCAAAGAAGTTGTAATAAAAAAAATCGGAACAATTAAATTATAATTTATTTGAAATAAATTAAAATTAGACATGCTGATTATTAAAGGTGTCAAAACTAAAATTCCTCCAGCTGGAGAAGGCACACCCTCAAAAAAATTATCTCTCCATGAAGGTTCTGCATCTGAATTAACATTAAATCTTGCCAGTCTCAATGCAACACAAATTACATAAACAAGACAAATCAACCATCCAAATCTTCCTAAAGTGTTTAAGCTCCAAAAGTACATAATAAATGCTGGAGCAACTCCAAAACTAATCATGTCAGTTAATGAGTCTAATTCTTTTCCAACTTTTGAAGTACCTTTGATTAATCTTGCAATTCTTCCATCTAAGCCATCAATAATTGCAGCTAAAATTATTGCGATAATTGCAAATTCAAACCTTCCATCTAAAGCAAATCTTATTGAAGTTAAACCGATGCATACACCAATAAGAGTAAGCATATTTGGTAAAATTACTCTTGCATTTTTTTTATTTGGAACAATTTTAAAATTGTTTTTAGGTTGTTGCATAATTATTTTTTAGCTAATAAAGTTTCTCCAGAAATAGCTGTTTGACCAATTTTTACAAGAGGTTCATAATTCTCATAATAAACATCTGCTCTACTTCCAAATCTAATCATTCCAATTCTATCCCCTTGTTTAAGTTCTTGATTCGCGTCTGTTTCACAAACAATTCTTCTTGCAACTAAACCTGCGATTTGAACAACAATAATATTATTTCCACTAGTATCTTTAATTTTATAATAATTTCTTTCATTATCCTCGCTGGCCTTATCTAAAGATGCATTAAAAAATTTTCCTGGTTTGTATAAAATTTCTTCAACTGTTCCTGAACATGGCGTCCTATTAACATGGCAATCAAATACATTCATAAAAATACTAATTTTTTTAAATTTTTTATTTTCTAGTCCAACTTCTTTTGGCCCATCTACTTCTTCAACTTTTATAACTTCTCCATCTGCAGGACTTACAAGGTAATCATCATTGCCTATAATGGTTCTATCTGGGTCTCTAAAAAAATAATAAACCCATATTGTTAACAAAAAACCAATTAGGCCCAAAAAGTTATTAATGATTAATAAAATAATAGTTACGAAGGCAGCAATAACTAAAAACTTGTAACCTTCTGTATGAATTTTTGGAAATATCTTGGTAAACATATTCTTCTATTTGCTAATTTTTGATTAATATGTATATAAACCAATCAAATTCAATTAATAAGATTATTTTATTTTAATGAGTAAAATCAAGGTAAAAAACCCAGTTGTAGAGTTAGACGGTGATGAAATGACTCGAATTATATGGGAGTTCATTAAGAATAAACTTATCTTACCTTATCTGGATCTAGGTATAGAATATTATGATCTTGGTATGAAAAGCCGTGACAATACAGATGATCAAATCACAGTAGACTCGGCAAATGCAATCAAAAAAATTGGGGTTGGGATCAAATGTGCAACAATTACGCCTGATGAAGCAAGAGTAGAAGAATTTGACCTAAAAAAAATGTGGAGATCACCAAACGGGACGATTAGAAATATTATTGGAGGTACTGTTTTTAGAGAACCTATTATTTGTAAAAATATTCCAAAGCTTGTTCCTTCTTGGACAGATCCAGTAATTATTGGAAGACATGCGTTTGGAGATCAATATAGAGCAACAGATTTTAAGGTTCCTGGTAAAGGAAAAATGGAAGTTAAATGGACATCAGAAGATGGAAAGGACGAATTAAAATACGAGGTATTTAATTTCACTGGTCCAGGTGTAGCACTTTCAATGTATAATTTAGATAAATCCATTCAAGATTTTGCGAGATCTTGTTTTAGTTATGGGCTAATTAAAAAATGGCCAGTTTACATGTCTACGAAAAATACAATTCTAAAACAGTATGATGGTAGATTTAAAGATATATTCCAAGAAGTGTTTGAGAATGAATATAAAGAAGATTTTGACAAAAATAATTTAACTTATGAACACAGATTAATTGATGACATGGTTGCATGTGCAATGAAATGGAGTGGTAAATATATTTGGGCTTGTAAAAATTACGACGGTGATGTGCAATCAGATACTATGGCACAAGGTTATGGTTCATTAGGATTGATGACCAGTACACTTCTTACTCCAGACGGAAAAATAATGGAAGCAGAGGCTGCTCATGGAACAGTTACAAGACATTATAGAATGCATCAACAAGGTAAAGAAACTTCAACAAATCCTATCGCATCAATATTTGCATGGACTAGAGGGCTAGCTCATAGAGGAAAACTTGATGGTAACGACGAATTAATTAAATTTGCACAAACAATTGAAAAAGTTTGTATTGAATGTGTTGAAAATGGAGCTATGACAAAAGATTTAGCAATACTAATTGGCCCATCAAGTAAATATTTAACCACTAATCAATTTTTAGATGAAATTGATGGCAATTTAAAAGCGAAATTAAATTAAAGTCTTAAGTTTTTTAAAAGCATTGTCTATTTTTGATTGATCTTGGCCACCAGCTTGAGCAAAATCTTTTCTTCCTCCACCACCCTTGCCACCAATAATCTCTGAACCAATTTTAACAAATTCAACAGCATTATATTTACTTGTTAAACTTTCTGTTATGCCAACAGCTATTCCAACTTTCTCATTTTTGCTTGCAAACACTATTACAATACCCTGAGATAAATCTTTTTTTCCTTGATCAACCAATTTTCTAAGCTCTTTAGGAGGAAGATCATCAACTTTTTGAAGTCTTAATTTTATTCCATTAACATCTAGGTCTTTAATAATATTTTTTGATTTATCATTTAAAATTGAATTTACAGAAAGAGTTTCTAATTGTTTTGTTAAATTTTTAATTGAATTTTTTTGATCTGAATTATCTATGCTAGGTTTCCCTCCAAGCTTAGTGATTTGCTGACTTAAATCTTTAATAGTTTCTTCATCTTTTTCAGAGGATAACTCTGAAAGTTTTTCTTTATTTTTCAAATAATCCTCTAATTGTTTATCTCTTAGAGCCTCTATTCTTCTTACTCCTGCTGCTATTGAAGATTGGCTGACTATTTTAAATTTTCCAATATCTCCAGTATTTTTAACATGGGTTCCGCCACATAATTCTGTTGAGAAATACTTTCCGTCCTCATCTCCCATAGAAAGAACCCGCACTTCATCACCATATTTTTCACCAAATAAAGCTAAAGCTCCGTTTTCCACGGCTTCATCAGGTGTCATCAACCTAGTTTTTACATCTGACTTTTTTGAAACCATTTTATTTACAAATTTCTCTATCTTATCAATTTCATCATTTTGGATTGGCTTCATGTGACTAAAATCAAATCTCAATCTGCTAGGCTCAACAAGAGAACCTTTTTGTGTTACATGATCCCCTAATACTCTTCTCAAAGATTCATGTAAAAGATGAGTTGCAGAGTGATAAGCTTTAGTATCATCTCTTCTCTCAACATTTATCTTCATTTCAACGCTATCTTTGATCTTTATAGAACCACTAACCACTTTTCCATAATGTACAAATAAATCCCCAAGTTTTTTCTGAACGTCTGTTACCTCAAATTTAAATTCATTCGATACGATCTCACCTGTATCCCCTACTTGACCTCCGGACTCACCATAAAATGGAGTTTGGTTTACTATGATCATTCCCTCATCATTTTCTTTTAATTGATCAACTTCTTTATTTTCTTTTAACAAAGACAAAACAACACCTTCAGCTTGATTTGTTTCGTAACCTAAAAATTCAGTTGGCTCTAATCTATCTTTAATCCCAAACCAAATATCTTCAACGGCAGCATCTCCCGAACCTTTCCAATTTTTTTTTGCAAGTTCTCTACTTTCTTTCATTAAGGATTTAAATTTTTCTGTATCAATTGACATTGATTTATTTCTTAAAATATCTTCAGTAAGATCTAATGGAAATCCATAAGTGTCATATAGTTTAAATGCCACTTCACCTGGTAAAACTTTATCAATTTTAGAAATTTCATCATTTAAGATTTTAATTCCTCTATCAAGAAGAACTAAGAATTTTTCTTCTTCCATTCTTAAAGTTTCTTTTATCAAAGACTCAGCTCTCACAAGTTCTGGATAATTTCCTGACATTTCATTTTTAAGTGTATCGAACAAATTATAAAAAACTGGTTCTTTGGATCCTAATAAATGAGAATGTCTCATTCCTCTTCTCATAATTCTCCTAAGCACATAACCTCGTCCTTCATTTGAGGGTAAAACACCTTCTGCAATTAAAAAAGAGCTTGCTCTTAGATGATCAGCAATTACTCTGAAACTTGCAAGATTAGATTTATCTGATTTAACTTTTACAATTTCGGATGCTGAACTAATTATTTTTTTAAAATGATCTGTTTCATAGTTATCATGCGAACCTTGTAATAATGCAGCGGTTCTCTCTAATCCCATTCCAGTATCAACTGATGGTTTTGGTAAATTTATTCTTTTGTCTTTTGAAACTTGCTCATATTGCATAAAGACTAAATTCCAAATCTCAATAAATCTGTCCCCATCTTCATCTTTCGAGCCAGGTAATCCTCCAGCTAAATGATCTCCATGATCAAAAAAGATTTCAGAACACGGTCCACAAGGACCAGTTTCACCCATTGACCAAAAATTGTCAGATGTAGATATTCTAATAATTCGGTCATCGCTAAAACCCCCTATTTTCTTCCAAAAATTGAAGGCTTCATCATCTTCGTGAAATACAGTTACATAAAGCCGGTCTTTATCAATGCCAAAATCTTTAGTGATCAAATCCCAAGCATAATGAATTGCTTGTTCTTTAAAATAATCTCCAAAAGAAAAGTTTCCTAACATTTCAAAGAATGTGTGATGACGAGGTGTATAACCAACATTTTCAAGATCGTTGTGTTTTCCTCCTGCCCTGACACATTTTTGAGAAGTAGTTGCTCTTACATAATCTCTTTTTTCTAAACCTGTGAATACATTTTTAAACTGAACCATGCCAGAGTTGGCAAACATCAATGTAGGGTCGTTATTGGGAACTAAATTGCTAGATTCAACAATTTTATGCTCATTTTTTTCAAAATACTTTAAAAAAGTATTTCTTATTTCATTAAGCGTTTTGTCTGCCATATTTTTAAAATACAGCTTTTTAATTCTATGTCTAGATGTCGATAGGGAAAAAAGGCGCTTAATTTAAGCGCCTTTTATTAATAAAGATGACCTATTAATTCTTTTTAGATGGAGGTGTAGCTTCTGCTTTTTCAGCTTCTTCTTTTTCAGCTACTTTCTTTTCTTTCTCAATTTTATCAGGATCAAGTGGATTTCCTTCTATTTTCTTAGAAATTACTCCTGCTTTCTCTCTTATAGCCATTTCAATTTCTGCAGCAACTTGAGGATTTTGAGCTAAATAAGTCTTGGCATTTTCTCTACCTTGACCAATTTTCTCACCTTTATAAGCATACCATGCACCAGATTTTTCAATTATATCTGCTTTAGAACCAAGATCTACGAGTTCACCCATCTTGCTAATTCCTCTTCCATACATCAAGTCAAATTCTACAACTTTAAATGGTGGAGCAACTTTATTTTTAACTACTTTTACTCTTGTTGAGTTACCAATAATTTCATCTTTATCTTTAATGGCACCAATTCTTCTAATGTCCATTCTTACTGATGAATAAAATTTAAGTGCATTCCCACCTGATGTTGTTTCAGGACTTCCAAACATAACTCCAATTTTCATTCTGATTTGGTTAATGAAAATCATCATTGTATTTGTGTTAGAAATCGAACCAGTTAATTTTCTTAAAGCCTGACTCATTAATCTTGATTGAAGACCAACATGATGATCTCCCATCTCTCCTTCGATTTCAGCTTTTGGAGTTAAAGCTGCAACAGAGTCAATAACAATAACTGAAATAGAGCCTGATTTTACTAGTGTATCAGCAATTTCTAAAGCTTGCTCACCAGCATCAGGTTGTGAAATTAAAAGTTCTTCAGTATTGACACCTAATTTTTTTGCATAAACTGGATCTAAAGCATGCTCTGCATCAATGAATGCACAAATTCCTCCAGCTTTTTGTGCTTCAGCAACAACTTGTAAAGCTAATGTTGTTTTTCCAGATGATTCTGGTCCGTAAACTTCAACAATTCTTCCTTTAGGCAAACCACCTATTCCTAATGCTAAATCTAAACTTAAAGATCCTGTTGATATTGACTCAATATCCATAGCTCTTTTTTCACCAAGCTTCATTACTGAACCTTTTCCAAAATTATCAGTAATTTGAGCTATCGCAGCATCTAATGCTTTATTTTTCTCTTTGTTGTCCGCTTCTTGATCTTTAGTAGATTTAACTACTTTTAGGTTATTTTTAGTCATATTTTGCCTCTTTTATTAAATTTTTTAACACTCGAATCATGATATTAAATGTACACATTTTGTTCTCATTGGCAATATATTTATTTTGTACCTCAAAAAGTCAAATAATTACTTAAGATTTAGATATTGGCTATTTAGAAGTCCTACTGCTTTCAAGAGATTATATTGAGCCATAAGGTAGTTTTTTTCAGAATTTGCCAAAGATATTTGAGCAGAAAGTAATAATGCATTTGATTGAATAACATCAAGAGTATTTCTTGATCCTCTCTCATACTCTGCTGCAATTCCTTCATAAGCTATTTGTGATGATCTAACTTGAACTTTTACAGAATTCAGGAAACTTTCTGAAGATTGCAAACTTGACCAGGCACTTGCAACATTAGTTTCATTAGTTCTAGCAGCATCATCTAACAATAATCTTTTTCGTGTGGTTAAATTGGAGTTTTTGTTAATTGTTGATCTTTTTTTTCCACCAGAATAAAAAGGCCAACTTAAAGTTGCTTTTAACGTATCTTTTTCTCGCTCATCAATAGTTGAAGTAAGGTCATCTGAGTAAGATCTTTCTAAAGATAAAGAAGCTGTAGGTTTTAAATCAGACTTAGAAATTGCTAAATCTTTTTCAGACTTTTCTAAATCAAGTTTTGCAATTAAAATATTAGGATTATTTTGTTTAGAAAGATTAATGGCTTCGTTAAGAGTCAGAGGAATGCCAACAATTGCATTGGAATTTTTTTGTAATTGATTTGGATCACTGATTTTACCAATTATATTTTCATAGTTTAATTTACTTATTAATAGGTCACTTTTTGCTTTTGCAAATTGAGCTTGAGCTCCTGCAAGAGAAGATTCAGATTGTGCTAAATCGGTATTTGTTATTTGACCTCGATCTCTTCTGATTTTGTCATTCTCCACTTGTCTAATTAGTAAATTTAAATTTTTTGAATTAATCTCAAGTGTTTCTCTAGCTAAAATTAAGTTAGTAAATGCATCTATTGCTTTATGTAAAATATCTTGTTCTTTTTTTACCAATTTTGCTTTTGATAAATCTAAAGCGGTAATATTTTTTTGAAAAGTTATGTCTCTTCTAAAATCTAAAATTGTTTGTTCTAATTTTATAGAGGTTGTAAATGGATCAACATCGTTAATAGTTGCATCACCTCCACTTTGATTGGTAAGCTTATTAGTATCTTCAATACTTTTAGATCCACTTAATGTTAATGAAGGTTTGTAATCAGCCTTTGAAATATTTACATCTTGCTCTGAAGCTTTAATATTTTCTCTTTCAGCATTTAGTTGAATATTATTTTGGTAAGTTTGTTTTAATGCATCATATAAAGTAACTGAAAATGCATTACTAAAATAAAATAATGATAGACTAATTAGTACTAATATTTTTTTCATTTAGATTTATATACAGCAGATTTTATTTGATGGTTATCATTTAAATTTAAAATAATGGACGCATATTTAGGCATATTCTTAAACATATTTTGTGTAATCCTTTGATAAGTTTGCATAAAATTAATTACATCCCCTTTACTCATAATTTTATGTCTACTTTTCTTCTTAGTTTTAAGCCACAGTTTTTTCTCCTGCTTTAAACGCCATTTTTGTAACAAACTAAAATTTTTTGCTTTTAAATAAATCATACAATTAAGTTGAGAGTATAATTTTTTATATTTTGTTTTTAATTGATGATTTACGTATTTTCTCCAAACTAGATTTTCATCATTAGTTTTCTCAATAGAATTTATTGGTTTTTTTAAAGTTTTATTTATCTCTGCTCTAGCGCCAACACACCAACCTTCAAATATTATTATGTCTGGTTGATGGTTTATATTATACCACTTCTTTTTTGGAGACCTATCATCTACCGCTTTGTTGAAGTTTGGTAGTTTCATTTTTTTAAAGCTTTTAACCTTAGTTTTTTTAAAAAAATCCAACATCATCTTAATATCATGGGTACCTGGCACTCCTCTAGTCATTAACATTGGGTGAATTTTTTTTGATAAATTTATTCTTTCTTTTCTTGTTTTATAAAAATCATCAATCGAAATTTTAAATACTTCCATTTTAAAATATTTTTCTAGTATAATCTTTATAATAGAGCTGATTGTAGTTTTACCAGTTCCTTGTCCTCCAGCTAAACCTATAAAATAAGGTTTTTGCTTATCAGCTTTTTTTGCAATCCAAAAACATATTGGGATCAAAAAAGATTTTATCATCTTCTCTTTGTTTTTAAATTTCTCATTAGCCGTTTCTTGAGATGTAATGAACTTAACACAGTCGTTTTTTACCTTACTAAAACAAAGACTTTCTGATTGCATATAGATTATTCTTTTGTTTATCCTTTATTTATAAATCTACTCTAAACATTATTTCGTTTCTTTTTAACATTGGTAGAGTAAATGGTGAATTATAAGAAGCTCTTATAGGAGGACTTAAAATTACGATTTTATCTTTTTTAAGTTGATTTTCTAAAATATCTTTATTTTTTATAAAATTTGTATCTGATGATCTTCCAGAATATTTAATTACTGCATAATATCCACCTTCTATAGTTAAAATTTTTATATCTGGATTGGATGGCTTGGGCGCATTACTTTTATTAAATTTTGATGGTAAATAAAATTGCATTGTCATATTTCCATTCTTAATTTCTTGGGTTACAGGAACTGTCATTTTAATTTCTTTTTTTTGCTCATTATTTCCAGAGATATAGTTAAATAATTTTTTAAAACCATTGCCTTGTTTTGTGTTAGTTTCTATTACTAAACGATCAAAATATTTTCTTATTTCGTAGTTATTATTTTCATTTATTATTTCGTAATTTGCTTCCTCGTATGCCATTGTTTCAGAACTTAAAGTTAATATTGAGATTAAGATTAGTAATATTTTTTTCATTTTGAATTATTTAAACTATCTCTGGTTGAAGTTATCCACAACCATACAAAATGTAGTTTGGATGTTCACCTTTTGATTCACTTTTGATTCAGTTACAGACTCAAAATACAACCTATTGACTGTATTATATAACTGCGCTACAAATAAGAACAAAACAAGAACATGAAACTAACAATCCCTTATTATCTACATAAAGCAGGCGCTGGTTTCCCTTCCCCTGCTACTGATTATATCGAAGAAGATATCGATCTGAACATGCATTTAATAAGAAATGTTCCAGCCACTTTCATCATCAGAGTTCAAGGTAAATCCATGGTGGATGTTGGAATTAATGATGGAGATTTATTAGTAGTTGATAAGAGTTTGAAACCAAAAAATTTTTCAACAGTGATTGCAAATGTTCATGACGAGCTAGTGGTAAAAACTTTAGTTCAAGAGCGAGATAAAAAATTTTTAACCTCGGGATCAAAAGAATTTGCTGATAGAATTTTAATTAATGAAGAACAAGATATTTTTATTTGGGGGGTTGTAACTTATGTCATCCATTCTACGTACTAAAAAAATAGCATTAGTTGATTGTAATTCTTTTTATGTTTCTTGTGAAAGGTTATTCAATCCTAAAATAAGAAGAAAACCTGTTGTTGTTTTATCTAATAATGATGGTTGTATCATTTCAAGATCTAATGAAGCAAAAGCTTTAGGAATTAAGATGGGAGAGCCCTACTTTAAAGGAAAAGATATTATTATCAAAAATAAAGTTGAGGTTTTTTCCTCAAATTATTCTTTGTATGGAGATTTATCTAGAAGAGTAATGCGAACACTTAAAAGATTTAATTCAGAAATAGAAGTCTATTCAATTGATGAAGCATTTTTAGATTTATCTAATTTTCCTGATGAAGATATAGAAAAAATTGGTAAAGAAATTAGAGAAACTGTTTTACAGTGGACAGGTATTCCAACTAGTATCGGAATTGCCAAAACAAAAACTTTAAGTAAAGTTGCAAATCATATTGCAAAGAAAAAACAATCGGGGGTTACTAGTTTAATTGGTATAGAAAATTTGGATCCTATTTTAGAAAAAGTTGAAATTAATGATGTGTGGGGTGTTGGTAGACAACTAACTAAGTTTTATCAAAAACATGGAATTTATAATGCTAAACAATTAAAAAATAAATCTAATACCTGGATCAAAAAATCTTCAAATGTTCTAAGCTCAAGAACAGCAATGGAGCTTAGAGGAATTCCTTGTATAGGTTTAGAGACCACTACCACTAAAAGAAAGAGTTGTGTCGTCTCCAGATCGTTTGGAAAAAGAATTGAAATGTTCCAAGAGTTAAAAGAAGCAGTTGCAAATTATTGTTTAAACGCATCTGAAAAAATTAGATCAGAGTCTTTGGTTGCAAAAGCAATTACAGTTTTTGTTAGAACCAGTCCTTTCCAAAGAAACTTTGGCTATTATTCAAATGCAAAAACAGTTGATTTTCCAATCGCAACAAATAATAGTATTGAAATAGTTAAAATAGCAGTTTCAATTTTGGAAAGTATATTTAAAAATGGATACCGCTACCAAAAAGCAGGGGTGATGCTAACAGGATTATCTAATGCTAGTGATAAAACAAATTTATTTACCTCTGAAAAAGATGAAAAAATAAATAGCTTGATGAGATCAATTGATAATACCAATCATCGATATGGGAGATCTACTTTGAGTGTTGCAAGCGCTGGAGTTCACAAAAAATGGAATATGAGAAGACAATACTCTTCTAAAATTGATACAGCTGACTTTTATTGTCTGCCAACGATTAGAGCTTGATTTATTTAACTTTTTGAATAAAAAAAGATTATGCAAAACCAAGAAATAGAAAAAATAATAGAAAACCTAGGAGGGCGAAGAGGTTATGAGGAGAAAAGAGCCTCAAAATTAGGTTTTACATGTCTCTATGATTATTTTGAATATAAAATATCAAAGAAACAGAAAGCTATTGAAAACAAGCAAAAAGAATTAGAAGCTGCAAAAGCTGAAGATCAACCAAAAGCTGCTAAAAAAAGCTGTAGTTGTTGCTAAGCTTTAAAAAGTTTATCAGATAAATTTTGTAAATTTTCTCCCCAAAAAACATCTTTTTGGATATCTTTAAAATCTAAATCAAATACAGTCGACATTGCTGATGCATAAATTGACCTTGCATCAATAGTGGAGTTTAAATCTCTTCCTTCAAATAATTCTTTTTTCTTTAATCCTGGCCAATCCGCATGCACTTGAGCTTTTTTAACTAATCCACCTGCCATTAAAACAGCTGAGCCATAACCATGTTCAGTTCCATTGCTGCTGTTCTGTTTAATGGTTCTACCAAACTCAGTTAAGGTTAAAATTAAAGTGTTATCAAAAGATTCTTTGGTCATTGATGACTTAAGCGATCTAATAATATTATCATAATCTGAAAGGCAATCTGCGTGAGCTCCATTTGTTGCTCCTTGTGCAGCATGAGTATCAAATCCATCAACCTCAAATACAGCTACTTTTGGGCCATCAGGTTTAGATAATTCATTAGCAGCGTTTGATGCAAGCACCCAACTGTTATCACTTGATGTGTTGCTTAATTCTCTTGTTTGAATTATCTCCATATTTTCACTTAATAATTTTTCATCGTATTGTTTGTATGCATCTTGAATCATTTTTAAAGTAGAAGGATAAGGCAATTTATGACCAACTGGAAAATAGTTATTATTCATTGGAACACCTCTTATTAGTAAAGGCATCGGTAGCGCTAAAGCTAATCCATTTCCGGTCAATCCAGCAATTTTCATACCTCGTCCAAGCCAACCTGTTTTTTCTTGGTAAGGTATTTTACCACCTGACTCCATTAAATTTTGACCATCAAAGTGTGATCTACCTGTATATGGAATATTTGTTGCATGGACAGCTGCACTTTGATTTTGATCCCAGAGGCTTTTAAATGTTTTCAATGCAGGGTGTAAATCAAAATCGCTTGTTAATGACAAAGTTTTATCAAGTTTAATTTTACTTCTGAGTTTTTCAAAATTTTTATCACTCTTGATAGGTATGGCACATAAACCATCCATTCCACCTCTTAACATAATAACTATTAAATTTTTTTTTGTTCCAGAATTTGCATATCCTGCAGCTCCAAATCCAGCAAAATACAAAGATGTTAATGCTGTTGTTTTTAAAAAATCTCTTCGAGTTATCTTCATGATTTTAAAAACTCCGGATGATTAAAAAGTAAAGTTTGTTTTTCAACGATTCTATTTTTTTGATCTATATATTTCATAATTTTTCCTGGATTATCAAAGTTTTTTTGAACTATATTTTCATAATATTCATTATTATTATTTTCCATTTTTGAAAAAGAATGACTTAACTTTGCATACACAAGTCTTCTTATTAACAATTCTGGTGAAATCCATTCATCGGAGTGATCAGGCCAACCATTAGGTTGTTTTGCTCTATAAGGATGGTGCCCTAAGTTTCTTAAGAGCCTCTCAGGAGATCTTTGTTTTCTTGAAGGTTTTGTTCCTAGCTCATATGAGTCCATTATCTCTGGTAATGGAGGCCATTGCAAATCACCAATTTTAGCAACTTGGATAAACCAATTTTCAGGAGTTTGGAACTTTTTAAATTTATTATTATTTTCAAAAGCAACTTTAATTGCTGCTTTATGTATTTCAGGAAGAAATCCATCAGACTTTTTAAAAGCATCAATAATAGGTTGCTTCATCTCTTTCGTAGGCTCATCAGTAATTAAATATTTACATAATCTATCTGCAACAAAGTCTCTACAATTTGGATGGTTTACTAAATCTTTAATAACTAAAGCTAAACTTTTTCTTCCTTTTTTATATGTTTTTCCTAAAACATTTTTTTTCCCAGGCTGATGGTATTCACTGTTAAACCAGATATTCCCTGTCTCTAACCTTGTTTTACTCCATCTTTGCTGCCAACCTGTCATAATGTATGCGAGCTGAACAACATCTTCTTGATTATAACCAGCTTTAGGAGAGACGGTATGAAGTTCTAATAATTCTCTTGCGTGGTTTTCATTAATAGTAGCTGGTCTTTTTTTTCTTCTTCTCCATTCATCACTAGCAGTAACACTCTTGGGTCCCGCACTTTCACTGTTGTCCAAATGATGAATCATCGCCCACGAGGTAGTTACATCATAAACCATTTTTTCAAATGTTTGATTTAAGTTTGGTCTTATAATTTCTCGCTGATAAGGACCTGTAGAATAATTCGCTAAAAAATCCTTTTCACTAATTGCAAAGAAATTTCCCCAAAACATCCAAAGTTTAGCAAGAACAGGATGCTGACTATTTATTCCTTCATTATGTCTAATAGATATCTCTAATGATTCCCAAAACTTTTGTCCCGTTTCATGTCTTAATAAATTTTTATAAGTTTTATATAAATTTTTATCATTCTTATATTTTTTTCTTAAAACTTTCCTGTCTCCATAAACCCAACTTTTATAGTGATTTCTTAATTCTTTTTCTGAATATATTTTGCCTTGCCAAGATAAATCTGGAATTTCATTAACTTGGTTTAGAGCCCAGTTTAAAGGGTCTGTAGGTACTTCTTCTTTTGGTCCTATTCCAAATGCGACTTTTCGAAAAAAGTTTTTCATATTTAAAATTATAAAAATTATTTTATTTTTTCAATATCATTAATGTTTGTTAAACAATTATTAAATTCATCAATATTTTCTCTTAAAGCTAAACTAGAAATTGAATAAATCATAATAAGCAAAAATACTAACGGTAACGAAGTAACCACCGAAGCATTACTCTTTATGAGTAAAATATAGAAAACAATGAATAATGCAGATCTGATTAAAACTGTTTTTCTATAAACGCTAACTATTGATAGAGAATGTTTTAATAAATTAAAAAAACTCATTTTTGAAGGTCCAAAATATCTAGGACCTCTAATTGATGGGATTGATATTAAATCTTTTTCTACTTTTCTTAATGAACCTGAAAAGCTACTCCATGTAGCTTTTTCTTTTAACATTTTTTCAATTGTTGTTTTTGTGAGACAGGTATAGTTTCCAAATTTAATTGATTGACCAGTAAATGCTAAAGTTAAAAGCTTATGAAATTTATAACATATTTGAAAAAATAATCCCTCTGATCTCTTTATTCTTTCTCCTACAATTGATTTTTCTCCTGATTGCTCCGAAATTTCTATGAAATTTTTAATTTCTTCAGGTCTATCTTCTCCATCCCCATCCATTGGAATTACATAATCAAATTCCTTTTTTTCGTAAATATATTTTAATCCAGAGGCAATACATCTAGCATGCCCCCTGTTTTGTTTCATATTAATAATTTCTAGCGATTTTATATTTTCTAGATTTGGATAAGTATCTACAATTTGTTGTGAAGAAGCATCATTTATGACTACTACTGATACTTCGGTATTTCCAATATTTACCTCTTTATTAATATTTTCAATTAATTTTGTTAAAGACTCTCTATCGTTATAAATAGGAATTAAAATTATATACTTTTTCATAAATTATCTTGAACCCACGCATACATTATCAAGGCACATATAGTCTTTCAATTGATCTAGTTTATCTCTATCTATAATGCCTTCCCAAACTGGTCTTGATTTTAGATGATATGATAAGTTACCAGCGTTCCATTCGTTTCCTAAAACTACATTAATCTTTGAGTCAAATTGTTGATCCCAAGCATATTGGGTTTTAAGTGCAATTTCTTTTCCAGGATAGTCCGTTCTTTTGTCACTCTTTGAGATTGATACATAAGCGTACAATGCTGGTGACAAAAAGAAAAAAAGCACAAATCCGATCGCAAATGGTTTCAGTTTCTTGATGTTGATTTGAGTTTGAAGCATATAAACAAACAATGTACCAAAAAATAAATAAAATGGTGTCATCCACATAGTTCTAATTTTTGATCCAGTAATAAATGAGGTTAAAAGCATTAATAAAATTGGCAAAAGATTTATAGATAATAAAAAAAGCAATTTTTTATCCTTAAAATTTATTTTAAATTTTATTTTTTGAACTAACAGCCATGTTAAAATTAAAAATGGAATTAATATTCCAATTTGTTTTCCTATAAAAATTAAAGGAAACTGAATGTGGTTTATCAAGCTTGATTGTTCTAAACCTGTTCTAGCAAGACCATAATTAATTGTAATAAACTCATTGTTGTTAAGCCAAATAAAGTGGGGTACCAAAACAACTAAAAATACTTCAGCCGTTATCAAATATTTAAAATCAAATTTTCGATCCTTCTTAATGAAGATTAGATAAATAAACAAAAGATCAATAGATACTAAAAGATAAAGAAATAAGTATTTTGACAAAAAACCAAAAGCCGCAAACAGACCAACTAAAAAACATTCAGAAAATTTAATGTTTTTTCCACTAAATATTCTCCATGAATAATAAGCAGTCAGTGACCAAAATGGTAGTTGGCAAACATTTACGTTAAATTCTGGAGAAGTAAAATTATAAAAATAAATAGTTTCAATTAATAAAACTGAAATTAGACCTAGCAAGTTATTACCTAGTATCTCTTGAGAGAGTTTAAAAACATAATAGAATGAAATAACTAAAAAAATTTGGCTTAAAAGATAATAAGCCCAATCTTGTGGGCCAAAAATTTGATAAAAAACTTCTGAAAAGAAAGCACTCATGGGTGGGTGTTTATTAAATCCCCAATCTAAATTGCTTCCCCAAGCTATGGCTTCAATAGTATCTAGAGGTAAGTTTTGATTAGTAAGTGATGGAATCAAAGTCCAGAACATTAGATGGGCTGTAACAAAAATATAAAAAATATTATTTATATTTTTAGTATTAATGCTCATTTATAAATATTTATATCAAATCAGTCTGCTTGACACCTCTAATTTGCTGAATATACTCCGGAGCTCAAAATTTAGCTATGCCAAAGACTACTAAAGCAAAGAAAAAAGTCGCCAAATCAAAAACTAAAGTTGTAAGCAAACCAAAAAAAGCTGCAGCTAAAGCACCTATCAAAATTTCAAAAACTTATATTCCAAAAGATAATGAAAAATATATGTGCGAAAAACATAAAGTATTTTTTAGAATTAAACTTAATGAATGGAAAAAAGAATTAGTGAAAGCAAACAATGAAGCACTTTATAATGGAAGTATGGATGACAATAGTATTTCAGCTGACATTGTTGACCAAGCAAGCTCTTATACTGACAAAAATGTTGAAATGAAAGCAATCAATAGACAGATAAAACTTATTTCTGAAATTGATAAAGCTTTAATAAGAATTAGAGATGAAACATATGGATATTGTTTAGATACAGCAGAGCCAATTGGATTAAAAAGATTAATGGCAAGACCAATTGCGAAATACACTATTGCAGCTCAAGAGAAGCACGAAAAGGATGAGAAAGTTCACGCTGATGACTAGAAAAAATAAAAGAAAATCTGCATACCAAAATTCTATCTCTTTTTTGTTTGCCAAAAAATATATTTATTTTTATTATCCTTTTATTTGGGCAATTTTAATACTTTATTTATTTCTTAAATGAACAAAAAATTAATATTAATAATCATTATAGTTCTAGCAATAGAGTTATCTGGTATGGGAATTTTTAGCTCTTTGTATAGATTGATGAGTTAAATTTAAGGCTTAGGTATAACTGCATTTTCATCCATAAAAGCATATCCCTTTATAACAGCTTCACGGTCAGCGATTTCAGAATACCATCTAGATAAATTTTGATAATTTTTAAGCCCAATATCATGCCATTCATGTCTAGCTAACCAAGGCCATGTTGCGATATCGGCAATAGAATAACTTTCACCTGCTAAATATTTATTTTTTGATAAGTGATCTTCTAAAACCTCATAAATACTTTTTGTCATTTTAAAATATCTTTTTTCCCCAACTTCACTCAAGCCTTTATTAAAACGGTAAAAATAATGATATTGACCTATAATTGGTCCAATCGAACCCATTTGTGCCATTAACCATTGATCAATATTCAACTTATTCTCTTTATCATAAAGTTTGCCACTTCTTTCTGATAAATAAATCAGTATTGCACCAGACTCAAAAACAGCTTGGTTGTTATTTGAACGATCAACAATTGTTGGTATTTTTGCAAAAGGACTAATCTTCTTAAATTCAGGTTTAAACTGATCTCCTTTAGCTAAATCTAATTTTATAACTTTATATTCGAACCCTATTTCCTCCAACATTATACTTATTTTTTTTCCGTTTGGGGTATCGGACGAAAATAGTTCAATCAATTTTAATACCTAGTCTTTCCTGTGCAGCTTTTGAGGTAGTTGTAAATTCAAATCTTAACTTTTCATCTGGTTTTGCATACTTAAAACACCCTCTAGCAGCTAATGCTCCCTCATGAAAACCTGATAAAATTAATTTTAATTTACCTGGATAAGAACAAATATCACCAATTGCAAATATGCCATTTATATTTGTCTCAAAATTTTCTGTGTTGACCGCAACTTTCTTTTTATCAATATTTAGTCCCCAATCTAAAATTGGACCAAGTTGCATGATTAAACCAAAGAACCCAAGAACATAATCAGATTTAATTTCTTTTACTTCCCCTTCATCGTGTTTAATTTTAATTGAGTTAATTTTATCTTCGCCTGCAACAGATTCTAATTGATATTTAGTATATAAATTTATTTTACCTTTATCGTTTAATTCTTTTACTTTTTGTACACTTGCTTCCATACCACTAAACCCATCTCTTCTGTGAATTAAATTTACTTTAGAGTTATTAGAGAGCTCTATGGCCCAATCCAAAGCTGAGTCTCCTCCACCAAAAATTGAAATTATTTTATCTTTAAAAATTGTTTTGTCTTTGACTGAATATAATACTGAATTCCCCTCAAATTTTTCACATTCTTTTACTGGAAATTTTCTTGGTTCAAAAGATCCTACTCCTCCCGCAATAACAATACTTGCAACATTAAATTCTTTGTTGTTATTAGTTTTTACATGCCAGCGATTTTCAACTTTTTTGAGCTCTTCCACTCTTTGGTTTAAATGGAAATTTACATTAAATGGTTTTATTTGTTTTAAAAGATTATTGGTTAATTCTTCACCAGTGCACTCAGGAATTGCTGGGATATCATAAATAGGTTTATCAGGATAAAGCTCAATACATTGTCCACCAGCTTTATCCAAATTATCAACTATCTCGCAGGTTAGTCCAATTATTCCAAGTTGATGTGCACAAAATAAACCAGTTGGACCTGCTCCAATAATTAATACATCAGTTTTAATCATTTATACTTGCTTTGATGGAATATTTACCACCAACCCATCAAGTTTATCTGAAACAATAAGTTGACAACTTAACCTGCTATTTTTTTTTGGTTCAAATGCCATATCTAACATATCTTCCTCACCATCTTCTTTTTCAGGAAGCTTGTCCAGCCACTCATCATTAATATACACATGACATGTAGCACATGACATTCCACCTCCACAATCTGCATCAATACCTGGAATATCATTTTGGATCGCACCCTCCATCACAGTCAATCCATTTTGAACATCTATAGTATGAGTTTGGTTATCGTACGTATTGTATGTAATTTTTGGCATAATTTATATATAGGCTCTTCTTTAGATAGAGCAAGTGAGTAAAGTTAGACTTAGTCTATTTTTAGACATTTTGTAACTGTGGGATGTCTTTTTTTAAAAAATAATCTTGTTCCTTTGATTGTTTCATTATTGCTGGAATGATTTCTTTATACGCATCAATCAATCCTTCATTTGTTCTCGGTAATTGATCTTTAATATGATTATGAAGTTTATCAAGGTTATAAGATGGTACCGTTGGAAACATGTGGTGCGTCAAATGATATTCCATTTTCCAATACAAAAAACTTAAAACAGGGTTTAAGTACATCTCTCTTGAAGTAAGACGATGATCTTTAACATTTCTTGCAAGGCCTGCATGTTGAGTAAAAGCAACAAGTTTATGTAATGTTTTTCCGTAAAATTGTGGTAATAAAAAATAAAGTATAGGTAGCCAGCTTGAAGCTAATATTGACCACAATATAATTGATAACCAAATAACTAAATAAACTCTTGAATTAAATATCGCTTTTGACTGAACACTTTCAGGGATACTGTCTTGCATAACTTTTGTTTTAATTCCAAATGCATGCTGAATAATTTCAAATGAAATATGTTTTTTAAAAAAAAGTAAATCTAAAAAAGGAGTAATATTTATTAATAATCTTTTTGGAGTTTCTCTTAAGTCATTGCCATATTCTATTTCATGATCAAAAGGATTTTCAGTAGAGTAAGTATTTCCATGATGAACGAAGTGAGTATATCTCCATCTTATAGGTTCAAAGTTCGACATGAAAGAGGAAATGTAATAGAAAATTTCGTTTAAAAATTTTGATTTAAAAGCAGTCTTGTGACCTGTCTCATGCCACAACGGATTAGAGAATGAATAAATATTTCCATAAACTAAAAACCAAAATACTGACCACCAGGTTCCCCACGTTATAAAAGCTAAAGTTCCAGTTATTATTAATAATCCAAAAAAAACTGAGATATGCTGAAAACCTTTTAAGTCAGATTTTTTTGATAGCTTTTTAAGGATTTCTTTATCTATATGGCATTTGTGCCAATTATCTAATTTAATGTCCATTTTAAATTTATGTATAGTTATTATACATAATTTTATTACAGACAAAAAAAAGGGCAAGTATAAAATTATACCTGCCCTTAATTTAAATTATTAAGTAAAACTACTTAGCTCTTTTACCAGCAACACTAGTTGCAGCTGCCCAGATTACTAGACCAAATGCAATTTTGTTAATAAAGTCTGCTAAGTTGTAAACAACGTTAAGTGAGTCAGCGTCTACTCCACCTGTTAGGTAACCAAATATGTAACCTAATGGGTAAATAGCCCAACCTACAGTAACAATCATTCTCATTGCACCAAAAGCAGTTACAAGAGCCTTGCTTCCACTTTTTGCTGCAGCTTTTCCAGCTTCACCTGAGAATACTTCATAAAGAATGTATACCCAACCTGCCATTCCGATTATGAATCCAAGAGTAGCATTGATGTATCCAGCTTCACCTAAGTATCCACCGATTAACATTACTAATGAACCAAGTAGCAATCTCCAGAACATTCCAGAATTTGCCTTACCGATAGCTGCTAGAATTAGATAAAATTCTACCATCTGTAATGGAACAGTAATTAACCAGTCAATATATCTGTAAACAGTTGGTGAGTCTCCAGTAGCCACCCATACTTCTCTCATGTACATGTAGTGTATGAATGCAATACCAGTTACTAGCCCAGCAACAATAACTGAAGTTCTCCAGCCTGCTGCTACGTTACCAACTTCCATGAAAAAGAAAGCTGTCGCCGCTAACATTCCCATAGATATGATCCAGAATGAAATACCTACGAAATCATCCTGATTCAACATGGTTGCGTCTGCTGCAATAGCTATACCTGAAAATCCAATCAAGGTCATAGCTGCTAAAGCAAACAATTTAAGTTTTTTCATAAAAAACTCCCTCTCTAGTTAGTTTTTATTTTTAGTTTATATAAACTAGACTTAAGCTTCCTTAAGTCAAAGTTCACGTTAAATAGCAAATAAAAATGGATTTGCGAAGAGCAAATTGTCACTAATTAACATTGATTTTACTTAATTTTTAAAATTAAATACAATTTATAAGTTAAAAACTAAAAATATTACTAAAATCGAATCAAAAAATATGTCGGATAAATTTAATAAAATTTATGATCATTCAATAAAAAATCCTGAAAAATTTTGGCAAGAAGCAGCTGAAGACATATTTTGGTTTAAAAAACCAACCAAAATTTTAAATAAATTTAATCCTCCTTTCTATAAATGGTATGAAGATGGATCAACTAACACTTGTTACAATGCTTTAGACGTTCATATTGATAAAGGTCGAGGAGAAAATACTGCTCTAATCTACGATAGCCCAATCACGGGTAACAAAAGTAAATTTACCTATGAGGAACTTAGATCAAAAGTAGCAAATTTTGCTGGAGCACTGAAAGCTCAAGGGATTAATAAGGGTGATCGAGTAATTATTTATATGCCAATGATACCTGAAGCAGTGATTGCGATGCTTGGGTGCGCAAGAATTGGTGCAATACACTCTGTTGTCTTTGGTGGATTTGCGTCTACTGAACTTGCAAGTAGAATTGATGATAGTAAAGCAAAATTATTAATAACAGCTTCATGTGGTTTTGAGCCAGGTAGGACAGTTGAATATAAACCGCTAGTTGATGAAGCCATAAAAATTGCAAACCATAAAATTAAGAAGATGATTTTATTTCAAAGAACAGGTCATGAGGTAAAATTAAATGCACCAACCGAAATAAGTTGGGAGGAAGTGGTTTCAAATGCTGAAGCTGTTGATTGTGTTGAGATGAATTCAAATGAGTTTGCATATATTTTATACACCTCTGGCACAACAGGAACTCCTAAAGGAATAGTTCGAGATATTGGAGGTCACATTGTTGCTCTTAAATGGACTATGAAAAATATTTACAATATTGACACAAATGATATCTGGTGGTCAGCAAGTGATATTGGATGGATTGTTGGACACTCTTATATTGTTTACGCTCCTTTGTTCAAAGGATGCACAACAGTTTTATTTGAAGGTAAGCCAGTTGGAACCCCAGATGCTGGAGCCTTCTGGAAAATTATCTCAGACTACAAAGTTAAATCTTTGTTTACTGCCCCAACTGCATTTAGAGCAATAAAGAAAGAAGATCCTGAAGGTAAATTTTTTTCCAAATATGATCTTAGTAGTTTTGAAAGCTTGTTTCTTGCTGGTGAAAGAGCTGATCCAGACACCATTAAGTGGGCCGAAAATTTACTTAAAGTTCCAGTAATTGATCATTGGTGGCAAACTGAAACAAGTTGGGCAATCAGCTCAAATTGTACTGGTATTGAAATGATGGAAACTAAATATGGTTCAGCTTGTAAAGCAGTTCCTGGATATGATGTAAAAATTATCAAGCCAGATCAATCTTTAGCTAAACCAAATGAAATGGGAGATATTGTTGTAAAATTGCCTTTGCCTCCTGGAACATTCCCTACCCTATGGAACGCTGACAAAAGATATAAAGAAAATTACATGTCAAATTATGATGGATACTATCAAACTTATGATGCAGGACATATTGATGATGATGGCTACATTTGGATCATGTCTAGAACAGATGACATTATAAATGTTGCAGGTCACAGATTATCTACCGGAGCAATAGAAGAAGTTTTATCTGAACATCAATCCGTTGCTGAATGTGCGGTGCTAGGAATTGCAGACAAGTTAAAAGGTCAATTACCAATTGGTTTGGTTGTTCTTAAGTCAGGAGTAGATAAAGATGACGAAACGATTTCTAAAGAATGCATTCAAATGGTAAGGGCAAAAATTGGGCCTGTTGCTGCATTTAAAGTGACTATAGTTATAAAAAGACTTCCAAAAACACGATCAGGAAAAATTTTAAGAGGAACTATTAGAAAAATTGCTGACAATGTTGAATATAAAATTCCACCTACAATCGATGACCCGGCAATATTAAGTGAAATAAAAGAGGACTTAATAAAGCATAAAATTCTTAATGGTTAAAACTTATATTTTTTTAGTTGGAGCGATATTTTGTGAAGTTGCTGGAACTATGCTACTACCAGTATCACAAAACTTCACAAAACTAATACCAACTGTTGCACTTTCAATATTTTATCTTTGTGCATTTTATCTTTTAACTTTTGTCGTTAATAAGCTTCCAATTGCAATTGTTTACGCTACATGGAGTGGCCTTGGAATTTTTACTATTGCAATATTAGGCTATATATTCTTCAAACAAACTTTAGCTTGGCAAGCTATAGTAGGATTATTTTTAATAGTAATTGGAGTTATTCTTGTAAATAGTTTTACAGTAAAGCTTAGCTAAACTTCAAAGAAGTTCCGTCAGGATCTCCTAATATTTTACCTTCCAGCATTTTAATTTTCCCAGCAATAATGGTGTGAGTAGGTGATCCTTTAAATTTATATCCATTAAATGGGGACCATGCACATTTACTCTCGATATTTTCATTTTTAATCTCAATAGTTTTATTCATATCTACTATTGTAAAATCAGCATCATATCCCTCCTTGATAAATCCTTTGCTTTGGATACCAAAAATTTTAACAGGGTTTTCACAAACAAGATTAATTAATTGAGTTAAAGATAATTTTCCCTCATTCACATGGTTTAACATTACTGGCATTAAAGTTTGAACACCTGGCATACCTGATGGAGTATTTGGATATTCTTTGTCTTTATTTATTTTTAAATGAGGGGCATGATCTGACCCAATTGTGTCATTAAAATTATTTCTTACTGCGTACCATAGTCTGTCGTAATGAGATTTATCTCTTAAGGGAGGATTCATTTGAGCATAAGTTCCAAGTTTATCGTAACAATCAGGCGCATATAAAGTTAAATGCTGAGGGGTAATCTCAAATGTAATGTTTCCCTTGTGTTGTGATAAGAAGTCAATTTCCTCTTTCGTTGTTATATGAAGAACATGTGCTTTCTTATTATATTTCTCAGCAATCCTCACTATTCTCCTTGTAGATGAAATTGCGCACTCTGCACTTCTCCAAACAGGATGTGTATGAACGTTTCCCTGCTTAATTAGTTTTTTATTAACTTTTAATATTGCTTCATCTTCTGAGTGAACTGCAACCACTTTTGACGCATTTTGAAAAACCTTATCAATATCATCTTCCTCAGCGACTAACAAATTTCCAGTTGAAGATCCTGCAAAAAGTTTAATTCCACAACAACCTTCTAGGTCTTTTAAACTTGATAAATCATCTGCATTGTCAGCGGTTGCTCCAAAATAAAATGCATAGTTACAATACATTCTGTTTTTAGCGAGATCTAACTTTCTTTGAAACTCTTTCTTATTAGAAGTGGGAGGGTTAGTATTAGGCATTTCAAAAACACTGGTAATACCGCCTGCAATAGCTGCTCTACTTCCTGAATGAAGATCTTCAGTATCTGTTGATCCAGGTTCTCTAAAATGGGTTTGAGTATCTATGCATCCTGGTAACACCGTATGGTCGCTTGCATCAATTATTTCTTTAGCTTCTTCAGAAATTTGACCAATCTTATGTATTTTTTTGTCTTTAATGGCAATATCTACATCCTTTAATTCTCCATCAATGTAACACTTGCCGTTTTTGATTATAAGATCTAACATTTTTAAAAAAACTTATTATATTAAAAATGTTAATCAATCAAATATGAATATAAAAAACGTTTACATTTTAGATGATCGAGCAATTCTTTATATAAACGGAGAAGACGCAAAAGAATTTCTTCAAAATCTCATAAGTAACAATATAAATAAAGTAAATAATGAGACTAGTTGCTTTACTTCACTTCTTACCCCTCAAGGTAAGTTTTTATATGAATTTATTATAGTAAAACATAAATCGGGATATCTTATTGATTGTGAAAAAACTCAATCAGAGGGTTTATTTAAACAGCTTACTCTTTACAAACTAAGATCAAAAGTAGAAATTCTTAATCTTAGCAATGAATTTGTTGTGGCAGGATTTTCTCATGAAAAATTTTTAACTTTTGATGAAGCAAAGGATCAATCTGGATTTACTATTAAATATAGAGAAGATCCAATTTTTTTAGATCCAAGAAATAAACAATTAGGTGCTAGATTAATTATTAATTTAGAAAAGCTTTATTTGTCTCTAAAAAAACTAAACCTACATAATGCAGACCTTAAAGAATATTATTCCTTAAGTCATAGCCTTGGAATAGTTCCAAAAGATTTAAACAAGTTACAAGATAAATTGTTTGGTATCGAGTGCAATTTCGAAGAATTAAATGGAATTGATTTCAAGAAAGGTTGTTATGTTGGCCAAGAAAATACTGCAAGAATTAAATTAAAGAACAAACTTTCAAAAAGATTATTTCCTATAAATGTCCTAAATGGAAAACTACATGAAGGAGAAAGTATTTATAACAATGAAGTTGAAATAGGTAAGGTATTAATTGGTAACGATTACCCTTTTGCTTTGGTTAAATATTTAAATGATAATTTTAATGAAAAAGTTAATTTTATTACTAAAAATGCTTCAATAAGAATTAACAAACCTGATTGGATAAAAAACTAATTATTTATCTAAATAAATAGATAATCGTTAAGATTATAAAGACCACAATAATCCATACACTTAGATTTTTAAGAAATTGCTTTAATTGAGAATTTGATTGTAAAAAACTTCGAAGAACTAAGGAAAAAACCCCAATCATAAATATTACTGAAAGCAATTTATCCATCAAAAACTCCTATATAAAATTCATTTTGGTGCGGTCGGAGAGACTCGAACTCTCATGGACTATGTCCACACGGCCCTCAACCGTGCCTGTCTACCAGTTTCAGCACGACCGCAATATGTCCCATAATAAATGAATGACAACTATCTTTCAAATTGGTAAAAATCTGCATGGAATTTACACAAGAAGTAAAGCAAGCAACAGATCCTATTTATCAAAAAATTTCAAAGGTTATGCCTGAAATTGAGTGGTCGGTGCATGCTCCATACATTCACAAAATTAATAAATTAAAAAAAGAGAAAAACGCAGTCATTCTTGCTCATAACTATCAAACGCCTGAAATATATCATGGTGTTGCCGATTTTTCTGCAGACTCATTGGCGTTAGCAATTGAAGCCTCTAAGACTTCAGCAGATATAATTTTAATGGCCGGAGTTCATTTCATGGCAGAAACTGCAAAATTAATGAGCCCAGAAAAAAAAGTAATTTTACCTGACATGGATGCAGGTTGTTCATTGTCTTCATCAATAACGGGTAAAGATGTGAGATTATTAAAAGAAAAGTATCCAGGTGTACCCGTTGTTTCATATGTGAACACTTCTGCAGAAGTTAAAGCAGAAACTGATGTTTGTTGTACATCGGCAAACGCTGTTAAAATTGTAAAATCACTTGGGGTTAAAAAAGTAATATTTTTACCAGACGATTACCTTGCAAAATATGTTGCGTCACAAACTGATGTAGAAATTATTTCATGGAAAGGTATTTGCATTGTTCATGACCAATTTAATGAGCAAGAAATACGTGATATTCGAAAAAATAATCCAGGAATAAAAATAATTGCACACCCCGAATGTCCACCTGATGTTATTAAAGCAAGTGACTTTGCAGGCTCTACTTCTGGAATGATTAATTATGTCAAAGATAATCAGCCTAAGAAAGTTATGATGGTTACTGAATGTTCTATGAGCGATAACATTGAAGTTGAAAATCCTGATGTTGAGTTTATAAAGCCATGTAATATGTGTCCTTACATGAAAAAAATTACTCTTCCAAAAATTTTAGATTGTTTAGAAAATGAAACAGGTGAAATAATTATGGACAAAGAGACTATCGAGAAAGCAAGAATTTCAGTAGAGAAAATGGCAGCTATCGGCAGATAATAAGTGTCAAAAATTAAACTTAGCAAAGAATTTATTCGCAATACTGTCAAACTAGCATTAAATGAGGATCTTTATCCTTCAGGGGACATAACTTCAAGTTTAGTTAAAAATGATAAGATTATAACCGTTAAACTTTTATCAAATCAAAATGCAATTATTGGTGGATTGTTATTTGCCAAACAAGCTTTTGCACTAATTGATAGTAAAATTAAATTCATAATCAAAAAGAAAGATGGCTCAAAGATAAAAAAAGGTTCTTTAGTTGCTTTAATAAAGGGAAATGCAAAAAATATATTAATAGCTGAAAGAGTTGCACTAAATTTTTTATCTCACATTTCTGGTATAGCTACAACTACCAATGCATTTGTAAAGCTAGCTGGAAAAAGAACAAAAATTTGTTGTACACGAAAAACAATTCCAAATTTGAGAGTAATTCAAAAATATGCAGTTAAGTTAGGAGGTGGAACAAATCACCGATTTAATTTAAGTGATGAATATTTAATTAAAGACAATCATATAGCAAGTTCAGATCTAAGAAGTTTAGTCACTAAAGCTTTAAAGAATAAAAAAGGAAGAAAAATTACAGTCGAAGTAGAAAATCTCAATCAACTTAAATCAATCATGGGGCTTAAGTTTAATACTGTGTTATTTGATAATATGAGTATTAAAAGTTTGAAGGAAGGCGTCAAAATCTCTAAGAAATATTACGAAACTGAAGCTTCAGGAAATATAAGTTTGAAAACAGTTAAATCTGTTGCGTCAACAGGTATTAATAGAATTTCAGTTGGATCTATCACTCATAGCGCCGAAGCAGTTGATCTAAAATTAGAAATTTAAGATACAAATTTAGAAAGATCTGGTTTAAAATAATTTGGTCCTTTCATTACTTTACCCGAATCATTATAAATTGGTTTACCATTTTCATCTAACTTGCTCATATTAGAATTTTGAACCTCCTCAAAACACTGATCTAAGTCAATTCCAAATGCGTGCCCTGCACCATAAGTAACATACAAAATATCTGTTAAAGCATCAGCTACCTCTAATAAGTCCTTATTATTCATGGCTTCTGTTAGCTCTTCCAACTCCTCTTTAATTAGATCAATTCTTAGTTTGTTTATTTTTTCGGAACTTAATGATGGTTTGGTTTTAACTTCTTGGCCAAAAGTTTTCATAAAAGTTCCTACTTTGCTAAAATTCGACATATTGCTCCTGTATGTTTTTAATAATTTATTGTATGTTTATAATTATTTGTAACTTAAAAATTAATCAATGAAATTAAGAAAAGAATTCGATAGCATTGGAAGTGTCAATGTTCCTAATGATAAGTTATGGGGAGCATCTACCCAAAGATCAAATAAATTTTTTAATATTGGTAAAATTTTAGTAAATATTTCCATAATCAAGTCTATTGCAATTATTAAAAGATCTGCAGCAATAGTTCATGCAAAAGACAAATTAATCGATAAAAAAATTTCTAAAGTAATTATTAGAGCTTCAGATGAGGTAATTAAAGGTAAATTAGATGATAATTTCCCGTTAAAAGTTTGGCAAACAGGGTCTGGCACACAAACGAATATGAACGTCAATGAAGTTATTGCTAATCGTGCAATCGAAATAATGGGTGGAAAAAAAGGTTCAAAAAAACCTATTCATCCAAATGATCATGTAAATAAATCACAATCAACAAATGATGTTTTTCCAACTGCTATGCATATATCGGTTGCAAAAGAAACATTAAGTAAATTATTACCAAACTTAAAGATTTTAGAAAAAGAATTAAATAGAAAATCTAAAGAATTTAAAAATATTGTAAAAATTGGACGGACACATCTTCAGGATGCAACTCCTCTTTCATTGGGTCAAGAATTTTCAGGATACCATACACAAGTTAAAAAAAGTATCGAAAGAATTAAACATGCTTTAAAAGAGATTTTGTTTCTTGCCCAAGGAGGAACGGCGGTTGGAACAGGGATAAATTCAAAAAAAAACTTTGATAAAAAAATAGTTAAAGAAATAGCAAAATTTACTAAAATAAAATTTAAACCTGCACCAAATAAATTTGCCGAACTTGCTGCGCATGATTCAATAGTTAATTTTTCTGGAACCTTAAATACATGTGCAGTAGCTTTGATGAAAATATCTAATGACATTAGATTTTTAGGGTCAGGTCCAAGAGCTGGTTATGGAGAATTAATTTTACCTGAGAATGAACCAGGTTCATCAATAATGCCTGGCAAAGTTAATCCTACTCAATGTGAGGCAGTTACAATGGTTTGTGTAAAAGTTATTGGAAACCATAACGGTATTACTATGGCTGGTTCTCATGGACATTTTGAATTGAATGTTTTCAAACCTTTAATCGCACATAATATTTTACAATCAATAGATCTAATAGCAGATAGTACTAAAAATTTTGCTGTTTATTGTGTTAAAGGGATAAAAGCGAATAAAAAGAAAATTCAAGAACATTTAGACAATTCTTTAATGCTCGTTACAGCGCTTGCACCTCATATTGGCTATGACAATGCTGCTAAAATTGCAAAAACTGCATTAAAAAACAATACTACTTTAAAACATGAAGCATTAAAAACAGGAATAATTTCAGAAAAAGATTATAAAAAAATAGTTGATCCTAAAAAAATGATCTATCCAGCATAAGCTTTGAGTAAATCATTAGTCATATTTTTGATAAATATTTTATTTTGCATATCAGAACCACGAAAATAAATATTATTTAACTTTTCGTTAACTTTTTGGTTATATTTACCATCAATAATAATATCATTTAAAATTACTACTTTTTCATCAAATACATAAGAAAAACTAAAATCAATTGTTTTTATTTTTTTTCTAAAATTTTTAGGTGTTAGTAAAAATTTATAAATATTTTTAACATTTTTAACATTTATCTGTGATTTTCCATCTAAAAAAAGTTTACCATCTTTCACAAAAATTAATGTATCAGTAAATTTTATAGTTGAATTATTTTTCCACTCTATTTGTGTATCATCAATATCAATTAGTCCTTCTCGAATTTTAGAGTTTAAAAAAAGATTTACAAAACTTCGATTATTTTCAATTTTATTTACATT
>CACBHL010000001.1 GCA_902539035.1 uncultured Pelagibacteraceae bacterium | reverse complement strand
TGTTTAAACAGAAAAGCAAGTTTTAATTATTTTTTTGAAGATCTTTTAGAGGTAGGAATTGTTTTAAAAGGTTCTGAAATTAAGTCCATCAGAGATGGTAAAGTTAATATAGCGGATGCATATGCAGTTGAAAAAAAAGGTGAAATAGTACTTATTAATTCACATATTTCTCCATATAAACAAGCAAGCTATTCAAATCACAATCCAACAGATGAAAGAAAACTTTTGTTAAACAAAAGAGAGATAAACAAACTTATTGGAAAAATGCAAAGAGACGGCTTTACCATTGTACCTACAAAAATGTATTTTAAAAACGGCAAAGCTAAAATTGAACTAGCAGTTGCTAAAGGAAAAAAACAATACGATAAAAGAGCAACAAAAAAAAACAGAGATTGGAACCGTGAAAAATCAAGATATATCAGAAAATCCAGCTAAAATTGTTTATTTAGGAATTGGATCAAATCTTGGTGTTAGAAGTGAAAATATTGAAAAAGCTAAATTTCATTTAAAAGAAAATAACATAAAATTTATTTCAATTTCAAAATACTATGAAACACCATCATGGCCTAACCCCAATTATCCAAAATATTTAAATATAATATTGAAAATTATTAGTTATCATGATCCTTTAAGTTTACTCAATATTTGTAAAAAAATTGAGATTAGCTTAGGTAGAAAAAAATCAAAAAAAAACTCTCCCCGTATATGTGATATTGATATTATTGATTTTCATGGAATGAAATTAAATATCAAAAGTAAGCTAAATTTACCCCATAAAAGAATGCATAAAAGAAATTTTGTTTTACTCCCCTTGTTTGAGATTGAAAAAAACTGGAAACACCCATCTAAAAAATTAGATATTAAGACCCTAATTTCGTTACTTCCTGTGGACGATATTACATCTATTAAACAAATTTAATTTAATGATATAGTAAAGAATGTTGAATTCTAATGAACTTATAAATAAAGTTAAAGTATATAACAAATTTCTTAATCATGAGAGATTAGATAAAGCATATAACTTTGCTATTAAGGCACATCAAAATCAAAAAAGAGCATCTGGTGACCCTTACTCTGTTCATCCGATTGAGGTTGCAAATATTCTTACTGAATTAAAATTAGATAGCGCAACTATTACAACCGGATTATTACACGATACAATTGAAGATACTGTTGCTACATATGAGACAATCAAAAATGAATTTGGACCAGAGGTAGCTGATTTAGTGGATGGGGTTACTAAAATTTCTGTTTTTGAAAACACTGCAAGTTTTAACTCGAAAGCAGAAAACTTTAGAAAATTAATTTTAGCAACCTCCAAAGATATCAGAGTTTTGTTAGTTAAAATCGCTGATCGACTTCATAATATGAGAACGATCAAAGCAATAAATAAGGAGGATAAAAGAAAAAGGATTGCCCAAGAAACAATGGAAATATACGCACCACTTGCAGATAGAATGGGGATGCATAGAATCCGTGATGAGCTTGAAGATTTATCTTTTGAAATTTTAAATAATGATGCAAGAAAATTAATTAAAAAAAGATTAGATGAAATCAAACTTGATAAGAAAAATTTATTTGAGGAACTTTCTTATGAGTTAAGTTCTATTTTAAATGAAAGTCATATAAACGCAGAAATTTATGGTAGAGAAAAAACTCCATTTTCAATCTGGAGAAAAGTTCAAAAAAAAAGAGTTTCACTAGAACAAGTAACTGACATTATTGGATTTAGAGTAATTTTAAAAAATATTGATGACTGTTATAAAACGTTAGGAATATTTCATAAAAAATGGAATTGTATACCTGGAAAGTTTAAAGATTATATATCTTCTCCTAAAATTAACGGTTACGAATCTATTCATACTTCTGTAATCGGTTCAAACAAGAAACCAATTGAAATACAAATAAGAACAAGCGAAATGCATGAATTTGCTGAAAGAGGTATAGCATCACATTGGAAATATAAATCTTCAGAAAAATTTAATTCATTAAGCTGGAAAGAGTATGATTGGTTAAAAGATTTAGTTGAAATTATAGAAAAAAATGAAAATCCAGAGCACTCATATGAATACACTAAGCTTCAAATGTTTCAGGAAAACGTTTTTTGTTTTACACCCAAAGGTTCAGTAATCAAATTACCTAAAGAGGCTACTGCTATTGATTTTGCTTACGCTGTACACACAAAAATTGGCAACTCTGCAACTGGATGTGAAATAAATGGAAACAAAAGTGACTTACAAACAATTCTCCATAATGGTGATAGTGTAAATATCATCACATCAAAAAATAATTCCCCATCACTCCATTGGATACCTACTACTAAAACTGGAAAAGCTAGAGCTGCCATAAGGCGGTATTGGCACGATAAGGGTGAACAAAAAGAGGAAAAAATTAAAAAATATAATACAACGCTATGGATGTCTTTACCTGATAAACCTGGTCAACTTGGTGATATCAGTTCGTTAATTGGAAGTCATAAATTAAATATCTCTAGTTTAGAGATGGTAGGCAAAAATCCAAACTATATTAATTTTAAATTTAAATTAATTATAAGAAACCTTAAAAATTTCACAAATTTTATTGCAGTGCTAAAACAAAAGAGTATAAAATTTAAGATAATTAGACACGAAGAAAAAAGAAATGCTTTCACACAAAAAATCCTTAAATATTTTAAAAAAAACTAATGCACTATTGGAAGGTCACTTCATTTTATCATCAGGATTGCATTCATCAAAATATATTCAATGCGCAAAACTTCTAAGTTTCCCGAACATAGCTGAAAAAATTTGCAAATCATTAGCAAACCAAATTAAAAAAAAATATAAAAAAATTGACTTAATTCTGGCTCCAGCGATGGGTGGAATAATCATTGGATATGAAATTGGTAGACTACTTAAAAAAGAAACAATTTTTTGTGAGCGAGTTAAGGGAAAATTTACACTCAGACGAGGTTTTTATATTAATAAAGGTGCTAGAGTTTTAATTATTGAGGATGTTATTACTACAGGAAAGTCAAGTTTAGAATGCGTTAAGCTAATAAAAAAAGCAAATGCTAAATTATTAGGATTTGCATCTATAATAGATAGATCTTCTAAAAAATCTTTAAAAATAAAAACTAAAGTTGTGTCCCATTTAAAAATAAATGTGCCCGTATACAGCCCAAAAAAATTACCTGAAACACTTAAATCTATACCAATAACAATACCAGGAAGTAGATTTATCAAGTGAAAAGACTAGGTGTAAATATTGATCACGTAGCAACTTTAAGAAATGCAAGAGGTGAAAAACATCCAGACCCAATCATCGCTGCATTACACGTAGTCAAGTGTGGAGCAGACTCTGTAACAATACATCTAAGAGAGGATAGAAGACACATTAATGACAAAGATGCAAAAAGGATATGTAATTTGAAAAATGTTTTAGTTAATCTCGAAGTTTCAATGAATGAAAGTATTATATCTAATGCTCTAAGAATTAAACCAAATTATATTTGCATAGTACCAGAAAATAGAAAAGAAATTACAACTGAGGGAGGTTTAAATTTAAAAAAAAATTTTAATAAATTAAAAAAAATAGTTTTTAAATTCAAAAAAGCTAAAATAAGAACCAGTTTATTTATTAATCCCTCTTTAAAAGATATTAAAATTTCAAAATTACTTGGAGTAGATTGTATTGAAATCCATACAGGAAATTTATCAAATAAGGTTAAATCAAAACAAAAACATAACAAAGAACTTCAAAGAATAAAAAATAGTTCTAAGCTTGCAAATTCTTTGGGTATAGAAGTTCATGCTGGGCATGGTTTGGATTACAAAACCACTAAATTACTGTCAAAAATAAAAGAAATTCATGAATATAATATTGGTCATTTCATAATAGGGGAGTCAGTATTTCATGGTTTATCAAAAGTGATTAAAAATTTTAAAAAATTATTGAAATAATATGAAAATTCTTGGAATTGGGATTGACATCATTGATAACAATAGGATCAAGGAATCCATTAAGAACAATAAATTCAAAAGTCGAATTTATAGTAGTAATGAACTTAAATTATCAAAAAAAACCAAAAATAAAGTAGCTTTTTTTTCGAAGAGATTTGCAGCTAAAGAAGCTTTTTCTAAAGCATTAGGTACTGGATTTTCTTCCAATTTAAGCTTTAAAGACATTGAAATCACAAATGATAAAAAAGGTATGCCTAAATATGTTGATAATAAAAAAATTATAAAAATTGTACAAAAAAAATATAAAATTAAAAAGTTTAATTCTTTTCTGTCAATTTCAGATGAAAAAGATTATTCAACAGCCTTTGTAATTATTCAATCTATATGAAACTTGATAAAAATTTTTTTTCTGAAAATATAAAAACTTTATTTTATGCTTTAATAATTGCTATAGTAATAAGATCTCTTTTAATTCAACCATTTTATATTCCTTCATCATCTATGGAGCCAACATTGCTAGTAGGTGATAGGTTGTTTGTTACAAAATATTCCTACGGCTATAGTAAGCATTCTTTTCCCTTTAGTCCTCCATTACTCAGCAAAAGAGTAATGTTCAATAGTCCAAAACGTGGAGATGTAGTTGTTTTTAAAACACCAGCAGATAATAGAACAGATTATATAAAAAGACTTATTGGTCTACCGGGTGATAAGATTCAATTTATAGATTCTAACCTATATTTAAATAACGGTGAAATATTAAAGTCAAAAACTCTTAGCAAAAGTAATATTTATTGTGGAAGTGAAATTATTGATGTTTTTAAATTTGAGGAAAAATTACCGAATGGAAAAAAATTTCACACTGTCTACTTAAAAGAATACTCTTACCAGAATTCAGATATCTTTACTGTTCCTGATAACCATTATTTTTTTTTAGGTGATAATAGAGATTGCTCTAAAGATAGTAGATATTTAACAAGTGTTGGTTATGTTCATAAAGACAATCTTGTAGGTAAAGCTCAATTTATTTTTTTTTCATCCGATAGAAAGATGGGTAGTATTTTTGAATTTTGGAAATGGCATAAATCAATTAGATTTAATAGAACATTTGATAAAATTAATTGATGAAAATAAACTATCAAAAACTAGAAAAAAAACTAAACATAAAATTTAGAAATAACAATTTATTAATTCAATCATTAACACACAAAAGTTTCAATCCAAATGAAAATAATGAAAAGATTGAATTTTTAGGAGATAGAGTACTTGGCTTAGTTATTGCTCAAAAACTTTTAAAAATCTACCCTAATGAAAAAGAGGGCATACTTGATAAAAAATTTGCATCATTAGTAAATAAAAAAACATGTTTAGAAGTTGCAAAAGCTATTGAATTAGAAAAATATATAAAAACCTTCAACCCAAAAAATAAAATCATCAAAATTGAAGACAAAATTATTTCAGATAGTTGCGAGGCATTAATGGGAGCTATTTATTTAGACAAAGGATTAAATATAGCTGAAAAAGTTATCTTAAAACTTTGGGGCAGTCATATTAAAAAAAGTGTTGTTACTCAAATTGACGCAAAAACAAAACTTCAAGAACTAGCTCTAAAAAAATTTAAAAAATTGCCAACGTATAAAATAATTTCTAACACAGGTCCACGTCATAAACCTATTTTTAAGGTAGGAGTTAAGATTCCTAATACGAAATTTTTTATATCATCAGGTAAATCAAAAAAAGATGCTGAGCAAAATGCTGCTATCGAATGTCTAAAAAATATAAATTGAAAATAATATGAACTGGATTGATAATGGTTTTTTAGTCAGCAAAAGTAGGTATAGTGAAAACTCTATAATTGCTGAATTATATACTTTGGATAGAGGTAAAGTTTCAGGAATTATATTTGGAGGAACATCTAAAAAAATTAAAAATTATCTTCAAGTGGGCAATAAACTCCATGTTAATTATAACTCAAAAAACGATAATAGAATGGGTTATTTTAAAATTGAAATTTTGAAAGCATTTAGTCCATTTTATTTTGATCATAAGCAAAAGCTTTCTTGTATTACTTCAGCAATGAACTTAATAAAAATATTAACAGCTGAAGCACAGGCAAATAAAAAAGTTTACTCTCTTATCGAAGATCTTTTTAATTTATTAAATGATCAAAACTGGCTTAAAAAATATATTTTCTGGGAATTAGAGTTACTAAAATTACTAGGTTACGATCTTGAGCTAGAAAATTTGGTAGAAAAAAATTTAGAAGGTAATAAAACTGTTTATTTTGTGACTTCCTTTACTGAAAAGAAATATGTCCCCAACTTTCTTATCGAAAAAGATTTAGAGGTAACAGATATTAATATTTTATTAAGCGGATTGAAATTGGTTGGAGATTATTTGGATAAAACAATCTTAAAACCAAATAATTTAAATTATCCTAACAGTAGAGTAATTTTTTTAAATTCTTTGAAATAATTATTCTAAAATTTTGTCAATTCTGTCAGCATAATATGAAACAATAGCATTTGCTCCTGCACGTTTAAAAGAAACTAAACTTTCATAAACTGCATTTTTTTGTATTAGTTTTTTATTAATAGCAGTTTCTAAAAGACTATATTCACCAGAAACTTGGTATGCTAAAACTGGAATTCTAAAACTTTCTTTTATTGATTTAATTATGTCTAAATATGGCATTCCTGGTTTAACCATAATCATATCTGCACCTTCTTTTATATCCAAAGCAACTTCCCGCATGGCCTCATCACTATTTTTAAAGTCCATTTGATAAGTTTTTTTATCACTTCTAAGTGAGCTTTTAGAACCAACAGCATCTCTAAAAGGTCCATAAAAACTAGAGGCATACTTTGCAGCATAGGATAAAATTTGTGTGTTTTTAAAATTAGAATTATCAAGTGCTTTTCTTATTTTTCCTATTCTTCCATCCATCATGTCTGAAGGTGCAAGAACATCACATCCCATTTCAGCCTGTAATAGAGATTGATTTATTAGCACTTCAATCGTTTCATCATTAATTATTTGATTAGACTTTATTAATCCATCATGACCATGTGATGTATAAGGATCTAGCGCAACATCACACATAATTCCAATTTGGTTTTTGTATCTTTTTTTAATTTCTATTATGGCCCTACAAACTAAATTATTTTCATTTAATGACTCAGTACCTAAATCATTTTTCAAAGTATTTTTCGTTTTAGGAAAAAGAGCAATCATAGGAATACCTTTTTTAATTGCTTTATCTACTATTTGTGCAACTCTATTTATTGTGTATCTAAAAACACCAGGCATTGTAGATATTGATTCTTTTTTATTTGATCCATCTATTAAGAAAATTGGTAATATAAAATCATTTGAACTGAGTGTGTTTTCTTGAACCAACCTTCTAGTCCACGATTCCTTTCTGTTTCTTCTTAATCTTAAACTTGGATATTTTCCTGTAATCATGTTCAAATATACTCTATTAATGCGACAAAAGTATTATACAAATAAATAAAATTATAAGTAAAACACAATTTCGATGACTATAGATAACACAAAAATTGTAGACCTGAATATAAAAAAAGAAGAAAGAATTTTAGATTTCAGTGATTTTCAAAAACAGAACATAAAATTTGACATAGATAAGTTGCAAGAAGCATATAATCAAATTGTAAATATTAAAAAATTTGATGATGGTGGCGGTGTAACTCACTTTGGTGCCATTTCACTAACTCAAATCCCTGGTGATCCAGATTCAATCAAAGGCAGCAAGGCTAGAGGAGTTTACTGGACTAAGCCAGACAAAACTGGAAAAGAAGTTTCAAGAGATATTAAAGTTGATGAGTCTCAATATTCTGAATTTATTAAAGATTATGAAAACACATATTTTAAGGAAGTGTATGATGTGCTTTCTTCAAAATACAAATTGGGTAGAATAAGAATTCTTTTAAAAGAACCAAGGTCTACCTTGAGTTGGCATAGAGATCCTGAGCCAAGACTTCATATACCAATTATTACTAACCCAGGTTGTTTAATGGTAATAGATAATGTTGCAAAACATTTGCCCGCAGATGGTTCTGTATGGGTTACAAATAATACTAAATATCACAATGCATTTAATGGAGGTGAAGAAAATAGAATTCACCTTGTAGCTTGCGTTCTTGATTACAAATTTGATTAGTTTGAAAAAAATATATATTTCTTCTGATCACGCTGGCTTCAAATTAAAGGAAATTATTAAAAAACATCTAATTAAAAAAAAAATGAATTATTTTGATCTAGGACCGTCCTCTGATAACAGAGTAGATTACCCTGATTACGCTCATAAGGTTGCTCGAAAAGTAAAAATTAGCAAAAATAATGTTGGAATTTTAGTTTGTGGATCTGGAATGGGGATGAATATAGCTGCAAATAAACATAGGAATATTCGAGCTGCTCAATGTTTTAATTTAAAATCAACAAAATTATCAAGATTGCATAATGATGCAAATATCATTACATTGGGATCAAGGTTGATAACTAAAAAAAATGCTTTAAATTGTGTTAGTGTTTTTTTGAATACTAAATTTGAAGGTGGTAGACACTTAAAAAGGATTAAAAAAATATAATGTCTAGTGAAAAAAATTACATAAACGATAGTTATAAAAGTTTTTTTGAAGACAGTTTATCTTCAAAAGACCCAGACCTTTACAAGGCAATTCAAGATGAACTCTTGAGACAGCAACAACATATAGAATTAATTGCTTCAGAGAATATTGTTTCTCAAGCTGTTTTGGAGGCCCAAGGTTCAGTGCTAACAAATAAATACGCAGAAGGTTACCCCGGTAAAAGATATTATAATGGTTGTGAACATGTTGACGTTGCTGAAAACTTAGCAATAGAAAGATTAAAAAAACTTTTCAATTGTAAATTTGCTAATGCGCAGCCACACTCAGGAGCACAAGCGAATGGTGCTGTATTTTTGGCACTTTTAAAACCTGGTGATACTTTTATGGGCATGAGTTTAAATTCGGGAGGTCATATTACTCATGGTTTAAAAATTTCAATGTCAGGAAAATGGTTTAATCCAATAGGGTATGATGTTGATAAAAAATCTGAACTTATAGATTATGATAATGTAGAAAAACTTGCTTTAGAACATAAACCAAAATTGATAATTGCAGGTGGGAGTGCATATTCCAGAGTTATAGATTTTAAAAGATTTAGAGAAATTGCAGATAAAGTTGGAGCTTATTTAATGGTTGATATGGCACATTTTTCAGGATTGGTTGCTGGAAAAGGATATCCAAATCCTTGTGACTATGCTCATGTAGTTACATCTACTACGCACAAGGTCTTTAGAAGTGCTAGAGGTGGAATAATTTTAACTAATCACGAAGAATTATCAAAAAAATTTAACACAGCAGTTTTTCCTGGTTATCAGGGTGGCCCATTAATGCATGTCATTGCAGCTAAAGCAGCTGGTTTTTTAGAAGCTCTTCAGCCTGACTTTCAAGACTATATTAAATCTGTTTTAGCAAACGCAAAAATTTTAGCAGAAACTTTAAAAAATAATGGTTTTAAAATTTATTCTGATGGTACGGATACTCATCTAATGTTGGTTGACTTACGTCCTTACAATGTAAAAGGTAACTTAGCTGCTGAAAGCTTATCAAGAGCTAATATTACGTGTAATAAAAATGGTATTCCTTTTGATACAGAAAAGCCAATGGTAACATCTGGTATAAGACTAGGAACTCAAGCTATTACAACACGTGGTTTTGGTTTAAATGAATGTAAGAAAGTGGGCGAATTGATTACAAAAACACTTAAAGGATTATCAGAAAATCCAGATGACAACAGTAAAATAGAAGAAGAAGTGAGAAATGAAGTTATTACTTTAACTTCTTCATTTCCGATATATAAGAATCTTTAATTAATGATTTGCCCCTGCGAAAAAAAAGGCGAGACCTCGGTTGTTGACTCACGTCCTACTGAAGATGGTACAGCAATAAGAAGAAGAAGAATGTGTGTATGTGGTGAAAGATTTACCACATTTGAAAGAATTCAATTCAGAGAACTAATGGTAGTCAAAAAGAATGGGAGAAAATCTGCATTTGATAGAGATAAACTTTCTAAATCAATCTACATTGCTCTTAAAAAAAGACCTATTGATACTGGTACTGCTGAAAAATTTATCAGTAAAATTTCAAGAGCTTTAGAAGAACTTGGTCAAAGTGAAATTTCAACAAGTACAATTGGTACAATGGTAATGGAGGGTTTAAAAGAATTAGATCCTGTTGCTTATGTCCGTTTTGCATCTGTTTATCGTAACTTCAGAGAAGAACAAGACTTTGTTCAATTCGTGGACAAGATAGATGTCTTCAAAAAAAAATAAATTTACAAAAAAAGATAAACTATTCATGGAGATTGCCTTGGACCTGGCAAGATCTCGACAGGGATTAACTGGAACTAATCCATCTGTTGGTTGTGTAATAGTTAAAAATGATAATATTATTTCCATTGGTCAAACTTCTTATGATGGGAGACCCCATGCAGAATTTAATGCAATTAAAAATTGTAATGAGAAACTTAATGGTTCAAAGATGTATGTCACATTGGAACCGTGTAGCCACCAAGGTGTAACACCACCATGTACAAATGAAATAATTAAATCAAAAATATCTGAAGTTGTTTACGCACTTGAAGATACTGACAAAAGAGTAAGAAAAAAAAGTTTTAAAATTTTAAAATCTCATAAAATTAATGTTTCGATAGGTCTTCTAAAAGATAAAGTTAAAAAATTTTATATTCCATATTTTTTCAATAGAAAAAATAGAAAGCCTTTTGTTACTGGAAAGATAGCAATTTCAAAAAACAAACTAATTTATAGTAAATTTAAAACAAAAATAACTAACCAGTATTCTGATAAATTCACTCATTTATTGAGATACAAAAATGATTCAATAATGACATCAAGCAAAACTATTAATATTGATAACCCTAAATTAAATTGCAGAATAAAAGGTTTTGAAAAATTTTCTCCAGTAAGAATTATTTTAGACAACAACTTAAGTTTAAACAAAAATACTTATATTTTTAAGTCAGCTAATAAAAAAAATACTCTCGTTTTTTATAATAAAGCAAATAAGTCAAGAATTTCTATGTTTAAAAAAAAGAAAATAGGACTTATTAAAGCAAAATTAAATAATAGTAAGCAACTAGACTTAAGACCAATTATGAAAAAACTCTATTCATTAGGTTTTAGAAATACTTTAGTGGAAGGAGGTAATCTCCTAACTACAAACTTATTAAAGAATAAAATATTTAACGAATTTTATTTGTTCAAAAGTCAAAAAAAACTGCCAACAAATTCAGATTTTGTTAAATTTAACGGATTAAATGTCTTAAATAAAAAATATCTATTTAGACAAAATCTTAATTCTTCCTATGGAAAAGATACAATAACTCATTATAACAAATAATATGTTTAATGGAATTATTTATAATCAAGGGTCTATTTCTAAAATAGTTAAAAGAGATAAGGGGCTTAATATTTTTGTAAAAAGTAACCTTAAAGTTTCAAATAGAGATATGGGTTTATCAGTAGCTTGTGATGGCGTGTGCTTAACATTAATTTCTTTTAAAAAAAAGAATATGGAATTTTATCTTTCAAATGAAACAATCAAACGATCAAAGTTTAAATTTTTAAAAACTAGAGATATTATAAACTTAGAATTACCCTTAAAATACGGTACTAAAATTTCAGGACATATATGTCAAGGACATGTAGACACTGTTGGTAAAGTATTGAGGATCTCTAAGGTTGATAAATCATACGTTTTTGAATTCGAAATCCCTAATAAGGAAAGAAAACATTTAATAGAAAAAGCATCTATTAGTGTAAATGGTATATCTCTTACTATTTCAAAAGTTACAAAAAAAGGATTTCAAATTTGGATTATTCCTCACACATATAAAGAAACAAATTTATCTACTTTAAAGAAATCGAGCTTAGTTAATATTGAGATAGATATCCTATCTAAATACGTTAGAAATTATTTTAATGAAAAAAAATAATTTTGCTAAAATTGAACAAATAATCAATGTAGCCAAAAAGGGTGGCATGTTTATCCTCGTAGATGATGAAAAAAGAGAGAATGAAGGTGATTTAGTTATTTCTACATCTGACACTAATGCAAAAAAGATAAATTTTATGGCCAGGTATGGCCGTGGATTAATTTGTCTTGCTTTAGATAGCGTACAGGCAAAAAAATTAAATTTAAGTTTAATGTCACCTATCAATCAATCGAGAAATAAAACTGCATTTACAATTTCAATAGAGGCAAAAAAAGGAATAACCACAGGAATTTCTGCAAAAGACAGATCTAGAACAATTAAAATTGCATCAAGAAAAAATGCAAACAAAAATGACATTGTTTCTCCAGGTCATATTTTTCCAATTATAGCTAAAGATGGCGGAGTATTAGTTAGAGCAGGACATACTGAAGCTTCAGTTGATATATCTAGATTAGCTAAAAAAAATAATTCTGCAGTTATATGTGAAATTATGAATGAAGATGGAACAATGGCAAAAGGTGAAAATCTCTTTAATTTTGCAAAAAAACATAAACTGAAGATTGGAAAAATAGAAGATCTAATCGCTTACAGACTTAAAAAAGAAAAATTAATACGTTTAAAAAAGCAAAGTAATATTGAAGTAAAGGATCAAAAATATAAAATAAGAATATATGAAAATTTATTAGATGGTGCTGAGCATTTTGCATTAATAAAGGGAAATATTAAAAAAGGTGTTACACCTAGAGTTAGAGTAATTTCATCAAATGTAGTTCAAAATTATTTAATCAGTCAACAATTACCAAATTCATTTAATAAAACTTTAAATTATTTTAAAAAATACTCTTGTTGCGTTTTAGTTTTTATCAAAGATTCTAATCTTCGATCCGTCACACAAACACTAAAAGATTACAAAAACAAAGAATTTTATAAAAGAGGTAATGACAAACTTATAAGAAATTATGGAATAGGTGCTCAAATAATTAAAGATTTAAAAATTAAAAATATGATATTGATTACCAAATCACCAAAAAAAGTTATTGGTTTAGAAGGATATGATATAAAGATTACTAAACAGGAATTAATTTAATGAAAAAAAAATATTTAATTGTTATCGCAGATTATTATAAAGATATATCAAAGGGATTATTAAGTAGCGCCCTAAATTTAATACCAAAATCAAATATAATTAAAATTATAACTGTTCCAGGTGTATTTGAAATACCAGTTACAATCTCAAAAAATATTAAAAAGTACGATGCATTTTTGGCACTCGGTTGCGTTATCAAGGGACAAACCCCTCATTTTGATTTCATTTCTCAAGCATCAACAAATGCAATAATGGACATATCTGTAAATAACAAAAAGCCTGTTGGTAACGGCATAATTACATGTCTTAATATGAAACAAGCTAGAGCAAGAAAAAAAAAAGGCGCAGAAGCTGCTAAAGCTGTAATTTCTATTTTGTCTCAAAAATGAGAACTCATTTTAACCCCAAAAATAATCCAAGAGTTATAATTATTCAAAAATTGTATGGTAAATTTTATAATGAAGATGATAATTTAGATTTCCCAAAACACCGATTTAAAAAATTTATTAAAGATATCGTTACAGGTACCATAGAAAGAAATGACCTTATTTTAGATGAAATAAACACAAAACTAGGTGATGATTTTGTATTTGAAAATCTTGATAAAGTTTTTCAAACTATTCTTAAAGCAGCAACTTATGAATTCATGTACAAACCTCAATTATCACTAAATATAATTATAAAGGAATATTTAAATTCATCTAATTTTTTTTTAGAAAATTCTCAGACAAAATATCTAAATGCCTTACTAGATAATGTTGGAAAGAAATTGAGATCTAAAAATGCATGAATTTGAATTAATTAAAAATTATTTTTCAAAGATCTCAAAAAAAAATAAATCCGCTCTTAATTTAAATGACGATATTTTTTTTGATAAGAATAAGGGTATTGCTATCTCAATTGATACATATAATTTAGGTTATCATTTTATTGACTTTAAACACCCTCATCTAGTTATTAAAAAAATTTTAAGGTCCTCTATCTCAGATTTAATTTGTAAAGGAGTCGTACCAAAATTGTATTTTATAGCTGGCTCAGGTAACAATAAGTCTTTCTCAAAAAAAAACTTATCTTTAATTTCAAAGTCCTTAATACAAGAACAAAATAAATATAATATTTCTCTATGTGGTGGCGATACCACATTTTCTAATAAACTTAGCTTTACTGTTACATCGTTAGGTTATTCAAAAAAAATTATTTATAGAAATAAAGCTTTAATAAATGACGATATTTACGTAACAGGTGTTCTGGGTGATAGCTTTGTGGGTCTACAAATTTTAAAAAACAAAATTAAAGTATCTAAAGAACTAAAAAACTATTTTACTAAAAAATATTATCTTCCTGATATACGAATAAAATTGACTAAAAAATTGTTAAACTTTGCAAATTCCTCGATTGATTTGTCTGATGGTTTGATTGATGATTTGAGTAAAATGATAAACAATCAAAATTTATCATTTATATTGAATGAAAATAAAATCCCAATTTCAAAGAATTTGTTAAAAATAATAAAAATGAATAACATGAAAAAGATTAACCTTGTATCAAATGGTGATGATTATCAAATTTTATTTAGTGCAAGCAAAGATAAATCTAGAATCATAGCTCAAACATCTAAAAATCTTGGTATTAAAATTTCTAAAATAGGTAAAATTTCCTCTAATAAAAAAAGATCAGTAATTATTGACGAAAAAGGTAAGGAAATAGTACTTAAAAACAAAGGTTATGTTCATCAATTCTAAAAGTTAATTATTGTCTTTTTTAGCTTTTTTTGTATTGTGCGGGCTTAAAATTTAACAACCAACAACATTAAGGTTTTCATGAGTTCAACAGTAGAAACGTTTTTATTATATACAATAGCAGCAGGCCTTTTATCCATTGTCTATGGTTTTTTCACTGGAAAAAATATTCTTAATTCAAACGCAGGTAATAAGAAAATGCAAGAGATTGCATCTGCTATTCAAATTGGTGCTAAAGCATATTTAGCAAGACAATATAAAACAATAGCAATTGTTGGTATTGTTGTTTTAGTAATTGTTAGTGTAGCTTTTAGTCCCTTAGTTGGAGTAGGTTATTTAATTGGTGCTGCTTTATCAGGTATTGCAGGTTATGTTGGAATGTTAGTATCTGTTGAAGCTAATGTTAGAACAGCGGAAGCTTCAAGAAAAGGTTTAGCTCAAGGCCTCTCCGTCGCTTTTAAATCAGGTGCCGTGACTGGTATGCTGGTTGCTGGTTTGGCATTATTGTCAATAGCTGTTTATTACTATCTCTTATTAAAATTAAATGTTGATGAAAGAGAAATTGTAAATGCTCTTGTTGCATTAGGTTTTGGCGCTTCTTTAATTTCAATTTTTGCAAGGTTAGGTGGGGGTATTTTTACTAAGGGTGCTGACGTAGGTGCTGATTTGGTTGGAAAAGTAGAAGCTGGTATTCCAGAAGATGATCCAAGAAATCCAGCAGTTATAGCTGACAATGTTGGAGATAATGTTGGTGATTGTGCAGGTATGGCAGCTGATCTTTTTGAAACATATGCTGTAACAATTGTTGCTACTATGGTTTTATCATCAATTTTCTTTGTGGGTGATTTAAATATGATGATTTATCCTTTAAGTATTGGTGCTGCATGTTTGTTAACCTCAATACTTGGAACCTTTTTTGTAAAATTAGGCAAAACTAAAAATGTTATGAATGCTCTTTACAAAGGCTTCATAGTATCTGCTGTAGCGTCATTAGTTATTTTATGGCCAGTCACAGACCATGTAATAGGTTTTGCAAATGAATATACAGTAAATGGTAAAACTTTTAATGGTATGAATCTTTATTATTGTGGAGTTATAGGTTTGGTAATTACAGGATTATTAATTTGGATAACTGAATATTATACAGGTACAAATTACAGGCCTGTCAAATCTGTTGCTTTATCATCAACGACTGGACATGGAACAAATGTTATTCAAGGATTAGCTGTATCAATGGAAGCTACAGCAATTCCAGCTTTAATTATTGTTGCAGGTATTTTGATTACTAATGCAATTGCTGGTCTTTTTGGGATAGCCATAGCAGTAACTACAATGCTTGCATTAGCTGGAATGGTTGTTGCATTGGATGCTTATGGTCCTGTTACTGATAATGCAGGTGGTATTGCTGAGATGTCTAATTTAGATAAAAAAGTTAGAAAAACCACTGATGCCTTAGATGCAGTTGGTAACACAACGAAAGCTGTAACAAAAGGTTATGCAATTGGATCAGCTGGTTTAGGTGCTTTAGTTTTATTTGCTGCCTATACAGAAGATATTAAACATTTCTCTAAAGAAGCTGGCTCAGCTCTCGAAGGAATTGTTGTAACTTTTGATTTATCAAATCCTTATGTTGTGGTTGGATTGTTAATTGGTGGAATGTTACCTTATTTATTTGGTTCAATGGGAATGCAGGCTGTAGGCAGAGCAGGTGGTGCAGTTGTTGTTGAAGTAAGAAGACAATTCAAAAAATACCCAGGTATTATGAAAAGAAAACAAAAACCTGATTATGCAAAACTAGTAGATTTATTGACAGTTGCTGCAATTAAAGAAATGATCATTCCATCCTTATTGCCTGTACTTTCACCAGTTGTATTATATTTCATTATTCTAGCTATTGGAGGTCAAGTTGCTGCACTTGCGGCTGTAGGTGCAATGTTGTTAGGTGTTATTATCACTGGTTTGTTTGTTGCTGTTTCAATGACAGCAGGTGGTGGTGCTTGGGATAATGCTAAAAAATATATCGAAGATGGAAATCATGGTGGTAAAGGTTCTGAAGCTCATAAAGCTGCTGTTACAGGTGATACTGTCGGTGATCCTTATAAAGACACAGCAGGACCAGCGGTTAACCCAATGATTAAAATTACAAATATAGTAGCTTTATTATTATTAGCTGTTATCGCTGGCTAATTTCTTTACGTTTTTTGGCCCTCTGTCCAAGAGGGTCATTTATTTTTTGTCTCATACTTGACATAAAATCATAAATGAAAGAGTTTCTTCTAAAACCAGTTGCTGTAGTTGACTCAACAATTTCCAAATTTTCCATGTCATTTTTATTATAAAATTCTTTTTTTTTAAGAATCCCAAAATTATCTATCTCCAAAACCAATACATCATTTTTAAAAATCTTCATTCTGCCTAAATTTTTTAATTTTGATTGAGTTTGTTTTCTCTCGATGTAAATCCATAAATCATTATCAAACTTACTTGTTGTAGACGGTATACCTAAAATTTTTTTAATATCATTTTTGTTAGACTCATTAATAATAAGTAAGGCTTGTTTTTTTTCTAGATATGGCACACCATGATGTTTAATAACAGGTTTAAAGGAGCAATTTGTAACTATTAATGAAAAAAAAATTATATATAATGTTTTATGCATGAATGATAAGTACTTATATCTTTATAATAATTTAATAAACTACACTAGAAATATAGATTTATACAAAAATTTAAATAGAGAAGATATTTTTTCTGATCGATTAACCCTATTTTTACTCCATTTTTCTTTTTTTCTTAAAAATTTCAAAAATGATGAAAATAAGAGTGTATTACAGGAGATTTACGATTTTAATTTTCGACAACTTGAATTGAGTATAAGAGAAATTGGTTATGGCGACCAATCTATCAATAAAAAAATGAAAGATTATATAAATTTATTTCATTCAATGGTTTCAGAAATTCACTTCTGGGAAGATTTATCCAAATCTGAAAAATTAAAAAAAATTTCAATTTTTTTAAGTGATTTTGGAAATATTGAATATTTACTTGATTATTTTGAGAATTTTAACCATGATTTATCAAAAAAAACTTTGAATTCTTATTTAAAAAGTGTAAGTAACCAATAATTATGGCTGTACCAAAACGAAAACAAACTCCTTCCCGAACAGGTATGCGAAGAGCTCAAACTATGAAATATGCAACTAAAAATATAGTTGAGGATAAAAAATCTGGTGAATATAGGCTATCCCATCACCTAGATTTAAAAACAGGAATGTATAAGGGAAGACAAGTTTTAGATCCAAAAGAATAGTATAATATATCAATATAATGTCAGATTTGATTAAAATTGCAGTTGATGCAATGGGGGGAGATGGTTCTCCTAAAAAAATTATTGATGGTATTATTTTAAATAATAAATCAAACAAGAATATTTTTTATAAAATCTTTGGCGACAAAAATCAAATTCTTGAATTAATAAAAAATAAAATTAATAACAAATTTTATGAAATTATTCATACTGATAAAGTAATAAAAAGCACCGACAGTCCTTTAGAGGGTGCAAAGAGAGGGAAAGAAACTAGTATGTGGCTCGCTATTCAGAGCGTTAAAGAAAAAAAAGCTGATATAGTTATATCAGCTGGAAACACTGGGGCCTTATTAGTTGTTGCTAAACTTAATTTAAAAATGATTGAAAATATCGACAAGCCAGCTCTGTCTGCACTTTGGCCAAATAAAAAAGGAATGAGTGTGGTTTTAGATTTAGGTGCAAATATTGAATGTAGTTCAAAAAATTTGATTGATTTTTCAATAATGGGTGCCTCTTTATACACTTCATTATATCCTAATGATAAACCTAATGTTGCATTATTAAATATTGGATCTGAGGAATTAAAAGGAAATGAGACAATCAAAGAAACTTTTAAAATTTTAAATGAAAAAAACTCGAATAATTATAATTTTGCAGGTTATATTGAGGGAAATCATTTAATGGATGGAGATGTAAATGTAATTGTCTCTGATGGTTTCACAGGTAATATTGCTTTAAAAACTGCTGAAGGTACAGCAAATTTTATCACAAGTGAATTAAAGAAAACAATGACTGGAAATATTATTGGCAAAATTTCTTCATTATTAAATATATCAAATTTAAAGAAATTTAAGAAAAGACTAGATCCTAGATTGTACAATGGTGCAATTTTTATTGGACTTAATTCTCCAGTTGTTAAAAGTCATGGAGGAACAGATTATGTAGGTTTTTCAAATTCACTTGATGTTTGTCATAGAATTGTAAAAGGTAATTTGATAGAAAAGATCAAACATAATATTTAAAATGAGAATAAACCTAACTAAAAAAGACTTAGTTAATTTGGTTTATATGCAGCTTGGGTTTTCTAAGCAAATTTCAGAAAATTTAATAGAAGATTTTTTATCAATAATTGTTGAGAATATTAAGTCTGAAAAAAAATTAAAATTATCAAAATTTGGTACTTTTTCTATAAGACAAAAAAAATCGAGAATAGGAAGAAACCCAAAAACTAAAGAAAAAAAAGTAATATCAGATAGAAAAGTTGTTTTGTTTAAGCCGTCAAAAGAATTTAAAGAATTTATTAATGTCAAAGAAAATGGATAAGTCTGAAAATGCATATAAAACTATTGGTGAAGTTGCAAAAATTTTAAAACTTCAAGCAAATAAAAAGGGCAATCTTCCAACTCACATCATCAGATTTTGGGAGACACAATTTAAGCAAATTAAGCCTAAAATATTAAACTCAAACAGAAGATATTATGATGAAAAAACAATTAATCTTTTAAAGAAAGTTAAATTTCTTTTAAAGGAACAAGGCATGACAATTAATGGTGTAAAAAAGATACTAAACAGTGAAGTTTCTTTAAAGCTTGACGAAATGGCAGATAAATCTATAAAAGCTGAAAATTTAAAAAATAAATTAGTTAAGATTTCTAAAATTTTAAAAGAATTGAAATAATATGGCAAAAAAAACACATGTTAAAGTAAGACTTGTTCCTGAAGCTAAGCCTGATAGTTCTTTTTTTTATTATGTTAAAAAACCTGCTGGAGGTGAAAAAGCAAAAGTTAAACTTTCAGCTAAAAAATATAATCCAGATACTAGAAAACATGAAATGTTTGTAGAAAAAAAATTACCTCCACACAGTAAATAACTATTTATTTTTAAAATTTCTTTTTTCGTATTCAATATAGGCCCATATCATATTTTTCCATATTCTGTATGTTATTTTTGGGTCTATTTTATTTTTAACTGATTTTTTTTTTATATTTTTTAAAATGATATTTATTCTTTTTTTATCAATAATTTGGTTTTTTCTATCTTTTAATTCAAGAACCTTTTTTACAAGATTTGTTCTTTTTTTTATAATTTTGATAAGAGAATTATCAAGTTTATCTAATTCAATTCTAATTTTACTTAATTTTTTTCTTTTTAAAGGCGACATTTATATATTTGGATTATTAAAAAAATATTATATTTAAGCAACTATGTACACTGTTAATACAAAAATTAATAATCAATTGTCTTTTTGGTTAGTTACAATGTTTTTTATCATTTCTATTATGATTGTAGTAGGTGGTTTAACTAGACTAACTGATTCTGGTCTTTCAATAACAGAATGGCAATTATTTTCTGGATTGCTTCCCCCTCTAAATCAAAACGATTGGATATTATATTTTAAATTATACAAGGAAATACCTGAGTTTAAATTACAGAATTTCAGTATGACATTGCAAGAATTTAAAATAATATTCTGGTGGGAGTGGGCACATAGATTTTTAGGTAGGGTAATAGGCTTGAGCTATCTAATTCCACTTATTTATTTCTCTTTCAAATTAAAAATCACCAAAATATTAGATTTATATTTTATTTTTTTTCTTATTTGTTTCCAAGGATTTATTGGCTGGTATATGGTAAGCAGTGGCTTGGTTGATAGGGTAGATGTTAGCCACTTTAGATTATCTATTCATTTGTTAATTGCATTTTTAATTTTATCATTAATTTTTTGGAATTACCTTAAATATCAAAATTATAATCAAGTTGATAACGGAATAAATTCAATTATTCCATTTATATTTTTAGTTTTAATTTTAATACAAATTGTAATTGGTGCATTTGTTTCAGGAATGGATGCAGGAAAAATTTATAATTCCTGGCCTCTTATGGGAAATACTTATTTTCCAAATGATAATAATGTTGAAAATTTATTTAAATTATCTGCTTTAAGTGATCCTTCATTAGTACAATTTATTCACAGAAACCTTGCATATGTAATTGGTCTTTTTTATTTACTGATTTTTTTTAAAGTCTATAAAAATAAAATAAAAGAATTGTATAGATCAGTTAATATTTTAGGATTTTTTATTATTTTACAAATTGTTTTAGGAATTTTTACAATTGTACTTGGTGCACAAATTTATATTGCTGCTGTACACCAAGTGAGTTCTATTTTTTTAGTAACTTCCTCAATTTATTTTTTCTTTATAAATACCAAAACTAACTAACTGCTTTAAGCTTTCCTTTTGAAGATTTATTTAAAGCTTGATCTAGATCATCAATAATATCATCAATATGCTCGATACCTATACAAAGTCTAACATAACTTTGTGTTACACCAGATGCAGCAAGTTCTTTGTCATTTAGTTGGCTGTGTGTTGTGCTTGCAGGGTGAATGGCTAAGCTTCTGGCATCTCCAATATTAGCAACATGATAAAACATTTTTAATGACTCAATAAATCTTTTACCAGCTTCAATTCCACCTTTTAGTTCAATGCCAACCATTGGTCCGTTTCCACCTTTTAAGTATTTTTTGGCTCTATCTGATATATGTTTGTCATGTTCAGTCGAGTAAATTACTTTAGTTACTTCTTTATGTTTTTTCAAAAAATTAACTGCTTTTTGTGCATTTTCACAGTGCTGTTTCATCCTTAAAGCAACTGTTTCAAGACCTTGTATAATCGCAAAAGCATTATCTGGAGCACATGCTGACCCCAGATCTCTCAATAAACAAACTCTCGCACGTACAGCAAAAGGAACATTAGCACCAGTCATCTCAGGAACTGCCTTTCCCCATATAACATTGTTATAACTTGCATCTGGTTCATTAAATAATGGTTGTCTTTTGGGATCAGCTGTCCAATCGAAATTCCCACTATCGACAATGCTGCCAGCTATTGCTGTTCCATGTCCACCAATATATTTTGTTAAAGAATGAATAACTACAGCGGCTCCGTGTTCTATTGGTTTGCAGATAACGGGAGCGGCAGTATTGTCCATTATAAGAGGAATATTATACTTCCTTCCAATATTTGAAACTTCTTTAATCGGGAAGACTCTTAAATATGGATTAGGTAAAGTTTCACCATAAAAGGCACGTGTGTTGTCATCAATTAGTTTTTCAAAATTTTTAGGATCACTTGGATCTGCATATCTTATTTCTATTCCAAGTTTACTAAGTGTATTGTTAAATAATGACACAGTTCCTCCATATAAGTCAGTAGAACTTATGATGTTATCGCCAGCTTGAGCTACATTTAATACAGCTAAAGTTGATGCTGTTTGACCAGAAGATACGGTTACACATGACAAGCCACCTTCAAGAGCAGCAACTCTTTTTTCTAACACATCATTAGTTGGATTCATTATTCGGGTATAAATATTCCCAAACTCTTTTAGTGAGAATAGATTTGCAGCATGCTCTGTACTGTTAAACTCATAAGATGTAGTTCTATAAATAGGTACAGCAACAGCATTTGTTGCAGGATCACTTCTATAATCTCCACCATGGACCGCAATAGTCTCAGGATTGTTTCTTTTAGTACTCATAATATACTCCTTTTTTAGTGCTTTAACTTAATGTAAGGCGCACAATATAGTTCAAATGCCTACCGATTTTTTGAGAAACTTCCTTTTTAGCAGTTTAAAGCCCGCAATAGGATCAAATCGGCTTAATCTTTTTATCAAATTAAGACCTATTTTCAAGGTAAATATAAAATTGACATTGATTTTAATAATAGTATTAATCCTCGCACAATGACAAAATTCCTTAGAAAAGACCAAATAACATCATCTTGGTATGAAATTGATGCAACTAATGCAGTTGTTGGAAGATTAGCTACAGTAATTTCAAATATTATTAGAGGAAAAAATAAAACAACTTATACTCCACATATGGATGATGGTGATTTTGTTGTTGTTAAAAATATTGAACAAATCAAATTTACAGGAAAAAAATTTCAAGATAAAAAGTATTACAGACATACAGGTCATCCAGGTGGTATTAAAATTGCCACTCCTGAAAAATTGCATAAAAAAAAACCAAGTGAAACTCTAAAACTTGCAGTTAAAAGAATGTTACCAGGGGGTGTTTTGGGACGAAAACAATTAACTAAATTAAAAATTTATGTAGGTAATCATCACCCGCACTCTGCACAAAATCCTACAGTGGTTGAATTAAAAAAATTAAACAGTAAAAATTTAGCTAGAAACTAATATGGAAAATACTCAATCAACATCCAAATCACCTAAAATCAAATTAGATTTTAAAGACAGTAAATATGCAACTGGCAGAAGAAAAACGTCAATTGCGAAAGTTTGGTTAAAAAAGGGATCTGGTAAAATATACGTAAATGGAAAATTATTTAGTGATTATTTTGCAGACGAAACTCATAAAATGCAAATTACAAGACCTTTTGAGATAATAAATCAGTCTACTGATTATGATGTAAGATGTAGTGTTAAAGGTGGTGGACCAACTGGTCAAGCTGGAGCTATGGTTCATGGCATATCTAAAGCATTAGTTTTATTTGATGAAAATTTAAAAGGTACATTAAAAACAGAAAAACTTACCACTAGAGATTCTCGAGCAGTTGAGAGGAAAAAACCTGGCAGAAGAAAAGCAAGAAGAAGCTTCCAATTCTCTAAAAGATAATTTTTTTTTAATTTTTAACTGTTATAATATATAATGCCTAAGCTTTATGCGTTAGTCGCTGGATCAACTGGATATATTGGTACTCAATTAATTAAGATATTAGTTAAGCACAAATATATAAAGATTAAATATCTATGTGGTAATTCTTCAGTAGGTAAGAGTATTTCTTCTTATGAAAAGTCATTATCAAAATATAAATTGCCTAAAATAAAAAAATTAAATAAAAATTTATTAAATGATGTTGATATAATTTTTACTGCTCTACCTAATGGTGAAGCTCAAGATATATCAAATCATCTCAATAACAAAAATGTTTTAATTGATTTAGCTGCAGATTTTCGACTTGAAAAAGCTTCAGAATATAAAAAATGGTATAAGCGGAAACATCGAGCAGTTAAACTTATAAAAAAAAGTATTTATTCACTTCCTGAAATTAATAGAAAAGAACTTAAAAAGTATAATATAATTTCAAGTCCTGGTTGTTATCCTACATCTATACTTTTGCCTTTAATACCTTTGGTTAATAAAAATTTAGTTAAAGTTTCAAATATTATAATAGACTCTAAATCAGGTTATTCTGGTGCTGGTAGAGGTGTTCACAAAAAATATAAAAATAAAAATTTATATGAATCTTTAAGCGCATATGGTGTTGGAAACCATCGTCATAATTCAGAAATTGACCAGATGTTAAAAAAATTTTCTAAGAAAAAAATTGAGTTAAGTTTTACACCACATTTATCACCAATGTTTAAAGGAATTCTTAGTACTATATATTTAGATTTAAATAAAAATGTAAATCAATCAAAGGTTATAAGTTTATTATCAAAATTCTACAAAAACGAGAAATTTGTTAAGATTTCTAAATCAAATACTCTCATAAGCACAAATAATGTTATTAATACAAATATTTGTCTAATATCAGTCTGTAAATCTAAATTTAAAAATAAAATTATAATACTTTCAGCTATAGATAATTTAATAAAAGGTGGGGCAGGACAAGCAGTGCAAAGTCTTAATAATAGATTTAATTTTCCAGAAACAACCGGATTAATATGAGATTAATATTTTGTTTATTTTCACTATTATTTATTAGCAACTGTTCTTTAAATAAAGATTCTCAGTATTGGACTGTAAATACAATTAAAAAAAAAGATGAGAAAAAAAACCTTTCAAAAATATTAAAAAAATCAAAAAATATAACGTCAATGACATTGGAAGAATATAAAATATATATAGAAGACTACACCAAAAAAAGTAAATATCCTGATATTAGTAAATGAAAAAAATATATAATATTGCAGTAGTTGGTTTAGGACAGATTGGTATTTATCTGCTTAATGAGTTAAATATTAAAAAAAAAAGAAAATTCAAAATTAATAAGAAAATTTTTTATACTAATCCTTTTGATATACTAAAAAAACATAAGATTGATATTTTATTTGAAGCAATAGGATTATCTGATGGTATATCTAAAAAGATTGTTGAAAAAGCTTTAAAAAGCAAAGTTCACGTTATAACACCAAATAAAGCTCTAATTTCTAAACATGGAAATTATCTAGCAAAATTAGCTGAAAAAAATAATGTTAACTTAGAGTTTGAAGCTTCTGTAGCAGGGGGTATCCCAATATTAAGATCTATTAAGGAGGGATTAACAACAAACAAGATCTCAAAGATTTATGGAATATTAAATGGAACTTCAAATTATATCTTATCTGAAATGGAAAATTCTAATCAAAAATTTAATAATGTTCTTATTAAAGCACAAAAACTTGGCTATGCTGAACCAGGCAACCCTAAATTAGATTTAAATGGTTTTGATGCTTTTGCAAAGGTAAGAATTTTATCTGCACTTGCATTTAATAGTAAAATTTCACACCACAAATGTTTAATGGAGGGTATAGAAAAAATTGAATTAAAAGATATAAAAATTGCTAATCAATTAGATTTAAAAATAAAACTTCTTGGTATAACGGAATTAAAAAATAATCATCTTTTTGAAACAGTCCACCCATGTTTAGTTAACAAAAAATCTTATATTGGGAATGTTAATGGGGTAATGAATGCAGTAATTCTTGAAGGTAAACCCGTTGGTGAAAGTATTTTACAAGGTGAGGGTGCAGGTCCAGGTCCTACTTCATCTTCTCTACTTTCTGACTTATTGTCCATACTTAGAGGGAATATTAAAAAACCTTTTGGAACTCCTTTTGTTCAATTAAAAGCTCTAAAATCTTATAATATAAATAATTATTCAAATTCACTATATTTAAGGTTTGAAGTAAGAGATCGACCTGGAGTTTTATCTCAAATTACTAATCGTTTAGCCAAGTATAAAATATCTGTAAAAAGACTTATCCAAACACCTGATAAAAAAACAAATAAAGCAACAATAGTAATAATAACTCACAAAACTTCTGAAATAAATTCAAAGAATTGTTTATCCATATTTAAAAAAAATAAAAATATTTTAAAAACACCAACACTTATTAGAGTGCTTGGTTAATGGATATTTATTTTAAACTTTTTGAAGTTTTATTTCCTGTTTTTTTTATGGTGGGTATTGGATACTTTATTGGTAAAAAAAATCCTAAATTAGATACTTCTTTTATCACAAATTTTGCTGCTAATGTTGGTAGCCCTGCGATGGTTTTTTACGCTATCACTACCACTGGTGTTACATTCTCAATGTTTATTGAGTATTTTTGGTATTCATTAATTGCAATATTTGCCTTTTCTTTAGTGGGTATAATTTTTTTAATTTTTTTAAAAAAAGAAATAATACGAGAACTTCCTCCATTTGTTTTACCCAATGTCGGTAACATGGGATTACCAATTTGCTTATTTGCTTACGGTGATTTAGGCTTAGGTATTGCAGCTACTATCTCTTCATTAGTAATATTTTTTCATTTTACAATAAATGTTTTTTTGGCTAGTAAAAAATTTAGTTTTAAGCTTTTACTTCAAAGCCCACCTGTTTATGCAATAATAATTTCAATTATCTTTATATATTATGAAATAAAAACTCCAGTTTTTTTAGTTAATACAACTATGATTACTGCTTATACGGCAATATTTTTAATATTGATGTCTTTAGGTATAGCTCTTACAAGATTAAAAGTTTTTTCTTTTAGATCTGCTTTTATTTCTTCAATATGTAGAGTTTTTATTGGTCCATTAATTGGACTAGGTATTATAAAAATGTTTAATTTATCTGGTTTTGCAGCAGGTGTATTTCTAATTCAATGTGCTATGCCAAGTGCAGTTTTGACTTATTTAATTGGTTCAATGTATTCACCAAAAAAAATTGTTGATAGCATTGCAAGTATGATCGTAGTTTCAACAATTATGTCATTTATAACTTTACCAATCGTTGTATTCTTTGCTTTAAAATACTTCTATTAAACTATATCCTTCTTTTATGAAGGCAATAATTTTAAATGCATCTGCTTGGATGATTGTTCCTGTCATGGATGCTTTTGCTAAATATTTAAGCTCATCAATGGATGTTTTGCAGATAACTTGGGCAAGATATTTTTTTACTGTGGTCTTTACATTATCCTTAATGCTTATCTTTTATAGGAATTCATTAGTTTGGACAAAAAAACCAGCCCTTCAATTAATTAGAGGATTAATTTTTGTTTTTTCTACTTATTTATTTTTTTATGCAATATCAGAAATTTCACTTCCTAAAGCTTTAACTTTAGCTTTTGTTGCACCAATTTGTGTTACAGCCTTATCTCCATTTTTTTTAAATGAGAAAGTAGGGGTGAAAAGGTGGACAGCTGTGTCTTTAGGTTTTATTGGAACATTAATTGTAATAAGACCTGGCTTTATAGAGCTTAATTTAGCTACTATGGCCGCATTAGGTAATGGAATTTGCTATGGTTTTTATCTTATTATTACCAGGAAGCTAAGCACCTCTGATAATCCTCTTTTAACACTTTTGCTGTCTGGTTTGATAGGAACTGTTATTATAAGCATATTTATGCCCTCTGTTTGGGTTAATCCTACGTCAAATCAATGGATTTTAATGGCTTTAATAGGCCTTATAGCCTCTGTGGCACATCTTTTCCTCATATTATCACTCAAATATGCTGATGCATCTAAATTAGCTCCTTTAGGCTATACAGAGATAATTACAAATATACTTATTAGTTACTATTTCTTCCATGAATTGCCAGATAATTGGACTTATTTGGGTTTATTTATTATCGTTCTTAGTGGGCTATATATTTCTAGAAGGGAATATTTACTAACTCGTTCTAGTTAATAGTAAAAAAATATTTACTAATATATAATGTATTGTCTTAGTATATACGTATAAATAGTTGTAATTATTACATTATTTTATTTAACAAATATTTATAAAATAGTATAAGTTTTTCAATTTATCTAAGAAAATAAAAAATAAATAGCTATTTTATAGGATAAATTAAGACAAAATTCGATAAATTTTTGTATAAAATTAACACAAATAGTTAAAATTGTTTAATATCAATAGTTTTTCAAGCTTATTGATCACATAATTCAAAATTTATATTCAGTTAAGTGAGTAGGGAACAAAAATTAATAAAAAATTAATTGAAATTTGACTCTAAAATGAGCCCTGATATCGTTGATAAGTAGAGCAATGCAGTTATAGAATATATGTTTTAAACGGCCATAGAGGTGCTTTATTTGGGTTTATCAAGATATGTAGTACAACTGAAGGGTGCAAAATACTATTTATAATAAAATAGTCTTAAATATCCAAAAATTGTTCATTTTAGTGGTGTTTTTGACCATAAAATAGGCTAAGATGACCCTAAATATCAACTTTTTCAGATCTCAATAAACGTAGTTTTGTCTTAATTCCTCCTTTGCCGGAGTAACCACCTAGTCCTCCATCAGATCTAATTACTCTATGACACGGTATTTTGGGAGCATATAGGTTTTTTCCACATGCGTTAGCTACAGCACGGGATGATTTAGGGCTTTTTATAGCAATAGCTACTTCTTTATATGTTTTTACAGTACCTTTTGGTATAGTTTTAAGGTATTTCCAGACTTTTAATTGAAATTTAGTACCTTTCATCAATAAAAATTTAAAATAATGAAGCAGACTATAAAGAAAATAGCTAAAATAGAGAGATATATCGTTTCTAACGTTTTTCCTGTTTTTTTGAACTGAATAAAGCTCAAAATTACAAAACCAATAGAAGTGATTAGAAAATATATTGGTTCTATTACTCCGTCTATGCCCATCTTTAATTTATATTTCATCCTAATTGGGCTCGCAACATTATTAATTGTTCTTAAAAATGATTAATTATTTTATTTGACATTAACAAAACTCTTGATATATTACTAACGATAATTAATGGTTATCAATAGTAATAAATATGAATAATCTAATAACTGACATAAAAGCGTTAAAAGAAGAAACATTGTTAAATCTTCAAAGCTCAAAGGCAATCAACACTGTAAGAGCTTATAAATCAGATTTCAAAGACTTCAGTTTATTCTGCGAACAAAATGGTTTTAAATCTCTTCCATCAGAACCAAAAATAGTTTCATTATATTTAACTCATTTATCAACTAAAGAAGTTAAAATGAGCACTTTAAAAAGAAGATTGGTATCAATAGGCGTTATACATAAGCTTAAAGGTCACTATTTAGATACAAAACACCCATCAATTATTGAAAATATAATGGGTATAAAAAGAAGAAAAGGAAGTATTCAAAAGGGTAAAAAACCGTTATTAATCAATAGTTTAAAACAAATTATTAATGCAATTGATGAACAAAAAAAGGAAGAAATAAAAAAAATAAGAAATAGGTCAATTATATTAATTGGATTTGCAGGTGGTTTTAGAAGAAATGAGATAGTTTCATTAGACTATGAAGATCTCGATTTTGTAGAAGAGGGTCTTAAAATTAAACTCAGGAGATCTAAAACGGATCAATTCGGAGAAGGTTCAGTGAAAGGAATCCCCTACTTTAACAATTCACAGTATTGCCCAGTATTTTCAATTCGAAAATGGATTGAAATATCAAAAATAAGTTCTGGAGCATTGTTTAGACGTTTTACTAAAGGATCAAAATTATCAAAAAATAGATTAACTGACCAAACAGTTGCTCTACTTATAAAAGAATATTTAAAATTAGCCGGGATAGAAAGCAACAATTACTCAGGACATAGTTTAAGATCGGGCTTTGCAACATCTGCAGCAGATTCTGGAGCGGATGAAAGAAGTATAATGTCTATGACTGGTCATAAATCATCAGAAATGGTAAGAAGATATATTAAAGAAGCAAATTTATTTAAAAATAATGCGTTAAATAATATTAAATTTTAACCTGTAAAATTTTCAGAAACAAAAACTAAATCACCATTAACCCAATTAACAAATTTATAATTTTTCGATATTAAAAACTGATAAATTTTTGAGTTAATTACATTATTAAAATTATTATATGGAATTTCCCATTTTGTAGAACTTAAATCCAAAAATTCTACTATAATTACTTTTGGTTTGTATTTTGAAAAATCTAAACCACTAAGGACTTTTAATTCAAAACCTTCAACGTCAATAGACAAGATGTCAATTTCCTTGATTTTGGTATTATCAATTATTTCTGTAAGTGTATTAGTTTTAATTTTGATAACTTTTTCAATCTTGACATCATGTTTATTACTTACATCTTTGCTTAATGTGTTAATCGGAGATTTTTGATGATAATAAAAAAGATCAACTTCCTCAATTTTATCTGATACAGCAGAATTTATGTTATAATCATTTGGTCTATTGTAGTTGAAAAGTTCAATATTAATTTTATCTAAATCTATATTTACTCCAGACCAACCTTGTTTAAATAAAAGATATGTATTATTATTTCTAATTGGATGTTGGCAACCCACATCAACATAAGTTCCTTTTTTTTTATTTTTAAATATATTTAGAAGAATTAAATCCATTGAGCCCTGCGAATAGGATTTATTATATTTAAAATAAGAAAATAATTTATTAAAAAAAAAATATATAAATTTAAAAGGCGTATTTTTTTTAAAAAATATAGCTTCTTTTACTTTTTTATCAATTTTCATTTTAAAATAAATTTGTAGTAAAAAAGAGCAATTTTGCTCAAAAAAAGATTGTAAAAATAGTTAATATTTTTTTTGGGTGACTGCAAGGGACCATCAAATTTATTGCAATATATCCTTCCATTTTTTGAAATACAGCCTCTTAAATAAAATTTAGTAAAAAATTTAATTTTAAAACCCCATTTTTTTAAAAAAATTTTATCTCCTTTGCTGCCAGACTCAGTTTTCATATTTTTATCTTTAAATTTACGAGTTACAATAGATCCAAAATGATATACTTTACAGTCCTGAAGTCCTTTGAAAATCCTAACACCTATGTTCCACAACTTCATATTTAAATCTGGATCCGAACCCGTTCCAGGAAAATATTCTTCACTGAAACCCCCTATTTTGTCCCATATTTCTTTGTGAATTAAATGAGGCGCCCAAGTAGAGCCTTGAAAATCATAATATTTAATATTTTTATGCTCATTCAAAATTTTTTCTTCATTAAAGTTTTCAAGTTTATCTCCACAATCTAAAACAACTTGTCCATTTTGAACCATTGTGCCTGATAAATAATATAAATTATTTGAAAAACTTTTAATTTCCTTAAAAAAAGCAGTATCCCAACCTGGTAAGAAATAAAAATCATCATGACCATAAACAATATATTTTGTTGTAGCTTTAGAAGCCGCTGTATTTACCCCCTCTGGTATTCCAGAATTATATGAGGTGTGAGTATATTTTATTTTATTTTCCCTCAAATAATCTAATGTACCATCCTCTGCTATGTTAGCATGCACTATAATTTCATGGTTATAATACGAGTTTTTTTTAATACTCTTTATACATAATTTTAAATAATCTAGATTATTTAACGTAGGTATAATTATTGAAAACACAATTTATTATTCCCAAACAAATTTTTTTTTGCTTTTTATATCAAAAGTTTTATTGAGTATAAATTCACTTACTAAAGTAGAATTAAATTCTTTTAAATAAAAATCATTACCATTTTTTGCTATACGTTTTCTCTCTTTAGCATCTTTCTTATATTTATTAATTTTATAACTAAGATCCTCTATATTATTGTAAAATATAATTTGATCCTTGGAAAAAAAATCATCTAATTTAGTTTTTCTATCAATAAAAGTTAGTAGTCCATTGCCTATAAGTTGTGATATCCTATCACTGCTATAATATTTTACAGGCATTCCCCTGCTTAAATTTAGTCCCATCGATGAATTTGAAATTTTATCTAAGAATTCACTTCCCCATACCGGCTGAACATTGTTCATGCCGTAGATATCAAATATTATATTTTTATTTTTATTTTTATTTATTAATTTATTTATAAATAATTCTCGGTCATCAGATTTACCTATTTTTAATTCTCCCCTATGCACCCCATGGCTCATTGCAAAAAAAACATCGTTTGAACATTCATTTTTATAATTCTTTAACGTTTCAAAAGATACATCACATGGGTTAGGTATATAATAAGAATTATTAATTTTTTTCTTCAAAACACTAGGATGTGATGTCAAAAAAGTAGCATCTAAAAATTTCTGTTTATCAGCAATCCTTAGATTATTTTTTTTAAAATCTGGCCCGCTTTTACCCAAAGGATCTAGAAACCACTGTGCTATCCTAAGATGTTTGTTGTTATTTTTTAAAAAATCAAGTGTTTCAACACTAACAGAGTCAGCATGCCCTAAAATAATACAGTCAGCATTAAAATATAAATTTGCCTCAATTATTGATTTTTGTAATGTTTTTTTTCCTCTTATATCATTAATATTTTTACTTCTATTAGTTATATCTCTATCACTAAGTGTTAAAACGTTATGTCCAAGTCTTACAAAACCATTATTTATTCGTCTTCCCGTGTTATAATGAAGTCTTCCATTAAATCTTTGATTTAAGTTCGTAACGTGAAGTATTTTGAAAATATTGTTTTTTTTTATGTTAAATTGATTTAAAGAACTTTTATCAATTAATTCCTTTCTTATTGTATCAATAATATTTGCAATATACTTATGGGTAAAGATAAAATCATTGTAATTTTTTTTCTGTAAATTAATTAATTTAGTTTTATCTTTTATTAAATTATCTATAGCTCTATACAAGTTTTGTGAGTTTAAAGTATTTAAAATAACTGCATTTTTTGCTGTCTCAGGTAAACCACCTTTATTACTAATTATGACAGCAACACCTCTACTCGTGGCTTCTAAGCTAGTTCTTCCAAATGGTTCGTCCCATCTAGAGCAGACAACTGAAATACTAGTTTTTTTTAAATTGTTTAAAATATATTTATTAGTTTTAAAACCTAATATATTTAAATTTTTATGTTGAAAAAACAATTTTTCTCTAGGCTCATCCCCATAAACTTCGGCTGTCCATGTCTTATGTTTATTAAGTATTTTTATTATAGCCTCACCAAATAAGTCATAACCTTTTGCACGATTTAATTTGCCAACAAAAGTAATTATTTTTTCTTTTTTTTTAAAATTAATTTTTACTTTTGATGATGATTGATAGCAAACTGCTGATTTATTTAATAATAATTGTTCATTTGGAAGGTTAATAAAAAATCTTTTCTGTGACCATTTACTATTAAAAATGATTTTATCTACATTATTTATTAAGTAAATTCTTTCCTGTATTTTTTTTGACCCATTCATCGATAAAGGATCATTATGAAAATATAGAAATATTTTTTTATTTAATTTTTTTTTAATTAAGCTAATGTAGTTTGGTCTATTATGAACTTCTATTAAATCTGAATTAATTTTTGTCTCATAATTAATAAAGGTCTTTACATACTGTTTACTTTTACTTTGGTAAAATTTATTTGTTAGATCTAGATTTATATAATTTTTTGAAAGAGGGTTATTGGATTGAGTATTTCCAAATATAAATGTATTTTTTTTATAGTAACTTTTTGAAGTAATATCATTGACAAATAATGAAACAGCACCTGCCTTTCCAGAGGTAAAATTTTCTTTATAAGGAAGTAAAATTGAAATTTTCATTTACTATAACTTTCTAAGATTATTTTTCTTTGAACTTTATTTGATTTTAGTTTGTATTCAAATTTCATAGCATCTACTTTGCTTTTAAATCTTTTTTTATAAATCAAAATCCATTTATAACCTTTAGTTGATTTAGCTCCCTTATTTGAATTGTGCTTATTTAAACGTAAATTAACATTATTTGAATATCCTACGTATGTTTTTTTTGTACCTGGAGTAATGCTTTTCAGCATATAAACATAATAAAACATATTTATGGCGGTCCCTAGGGGAATCGAACCCCTCTTTCGAGGATGAAAACCACGTGTCCTAACCGATAGACGAAGGGACCGAATTGCTGCTTTTTATTGTAAAAAAGTATATTAATCAAGCATTAATAGATTTGTTATAATGATCAACATCATCTATTTACAACTTTTTTAATTACTTTTTTCATACCTGAGCTCTTATGCGTAACCAAAGTTTCTGAAATGAATTCATTATTTTCGTTTTTTATTCCTGAAACTAAATCTCCTGATGTTATGCCGGTTGCGCAAAAAATTGAGTCTCCTTTAACTATTTCATTCAATTCATATTTTTTTGTTAAATTTTTAATTCCCATTTTGTGAGCTCTTATTTTGTCTTCAACAGTATCAAATAAAAATCTCCCCTGAAAAATACAATTAAAAGTATCAAGAGCAGCAGAAGCTAAAACACCTTCTGGACCACCCCCTATACCGAGAAAAATATCAACGTTATATTTATCATCAGTTACTAACAGAGCACCCGATACATCACCGTCAGTAATTAATTTTATGTTAACACCTAATTTATTTAAATTATTGATAATATTTTTGTGCCTGGGTCTGTCCATAACGCACGCAGTAATATTTTCAGGTTTTTTGTTTAAATATTCAGATAAATTAAAAATATTTTCCTTTACAGAATAATCTAAATCAACGACACCCTTTTCTTTTACTTTTGCAGAAATTTTTTCCATATATGTTTCAGGAGCATTAAAAAGATTATTTTTTTCTGCAATTGCAATTACAGATAAAGCACCTGGAAGATTATTTGCAGCAAAATTAGTACCCTCTAGTGGATCAACCGCTATATCTATTTCAGGACCGTTAGTGGTTCCAACTTTTTCACCAATATATAGCATTGGAGCTTCATCGAGTTCTCCTTCACCAATAACTATTTCACCATTAATATCTAAATGATTTAATTCTTTTCTCATCGAATCTACAGCTGCTTTATCTGCTGCTACTTTGTCGTTTTTTCCAACTAATTGATAAGAAGATATTGCTGCTTTCGATGTGACGTTCACAAATTGATCTATAAATTTTTTGTCAATGGTCATTAGATTTTATAATCAATAAATTCATCTTGTTTTATTTTATATTCAAATTCTCTTAAACGTTTGTAAACACTGGCTAGCTCTATTATTGTGGGCCAAGCTTTTAATATGTATTGCATTGATCCCTCTACTCTTCCAAATGCTCTAATTATCTGTTGCATTACACCCAAAGTGACAGCACCTGCAACTATTGCTGGTGCTAAAAATACATAAGCAGATAAAACATTAGCCTGTAAATAAGCAATTCTTCCAATATTGAAATATAAATATCTCAAATAACTTAAGTAATGAATGCTTCTTACATCTTCAAATAATTCGTCTATAGTTTTTGGTCTTATGGTTCCATCATCTTCAGCTATAACTAATATTTTTCTGTAAGCTGCTTCTTTTTTTTGTAAATCATACTCAACTCCTACTAATCTTAAAATTAAACCTAAAATTATAAGAAAAATCGTACCTCCAATAGACCAAATAAGGGCACCAACAATTAAACCATAATCCCAATCACCAAAAAAGAAAATAGGAATACCGATACTTAAGCCAAATAAAATTGGCATAAATTCAATTAAAATCATTAAAGCTTCAATCAAACTAGTTCCTAATGACTCCATTATCCTTGAAAATTTTATGGTATCTTCTTGAACTCTTTGTGCAGCCCCCTCTATTTTACGGGCCTTGTCATAGACTGAATGATACCACTCAACCATAGCAGCTCTCCATCTAAATAAATAATGTGAAGTAAAAAAACTAACTAAAACTGCAACACCAACGTACATAGCTGCTAAAATTATAAATGATAATAAGCTTGCCCAATATTCTTCAATAGTTATTGCATTAGGAGCTCCCAATGCTTTTTGAATCATATCGTAAAATTCACCAAACCATTCATTAATTTTAACATCAATTTTAACTTGAATCCAAAGTGATGAAAGTATTATGGCAGAACCTAGCCACGACCAGAGATACCAATTTCTTTCAGTAAAAAATCTAAACATATAATTATTTTAAGAAATTATCTGCATAAGATTTTTTTACAGTTTTTCTTTTTTTTGGTTCAATTAGCTCGTATTCTATTTTTTTCTTTTTTGCATAATTTATTGCAAGTTCTTTGGATGAAAATTCTAATTTTAACTCAGTTAAAGTATCATCAGAACTTTCCCATCCCATAAGTGGATTCGTTGTTGGGTCTTTTGTTTTAAATTCTAAGATCCATTTGTTAGTTTTTGCAAGACCTGATTGCATTGGACTTTTGTTTGGAATATAAATTATAGCTTTTCTCATAAAGATGGTCGGAGTGGCAGGATTCGAACCTGCGACCCTCTGGTCCCAAACCAGATGCGCTACCAGGCTGCGCTACACTCCGAGAGCATTACTAATACAGTAGTTATTGATATTTTCAACGATTAAAGTTTCAAAATTAAAAGAATTTTAATAAATATCTGGTATATAAGAATTTATGATTATTGAATGTCCCTGTAAAAAAAAAAAATTCAATATTGATATAAATTTAATCCCTGCCGAGGGTCGCAATTTACAATGTGGTTCTTGCGATCGTATTTGGTTTTACAAAAAAGATGATCCAATACAAGAACCTCCACAAATTAATGAGGATATTACTATCAAAGAAAATGAAGAAAGTGACAATTCAGTTAATGATAAATATAATGATCAAGAAATAAAACAACCGGTTAATGAGTATAAAAAATCAAAATCTGAATTACAATCTATCAAAAAAACTGAAAGTAAACCTGAATTAGTTAAAAAAACTCAAAGTAGTAAGTTTTTTTCATATTTAATTGTTTTTATAATTTCATTAAGTGCACTAATTATTTTATTAGACACTCTAAAAACACCTTTAATAAACATATTTCCAGGATTAGAAGTGTTATTATTCAGCCTATATGAAACATTGAAAGATATTAAACTATTTATTATAGACCTTTCATAATTTTATGATCAATTATATTTCAAAACCTTTTAAATGGTTCTTTAAATTAGAGGCAGCTAGTGGATTAGTTTTGTTATTTGCTGCCATTGTTGCTTTATTTATAAGCAATTCAAACCTAGCAGATTTATACTTTTCAACATTAAATAAATATCTATTTATTGGTGTTAATAATTTTGGATTAAAATTATCTGTAATTCATTGGATTAATGATGCTTTGATGGCAATATTTTTCTTCTTTGTAACGCTTGAGATTAAAAGAGAATTTTTACAAGGAGAACTTTCAAATATAAAACAAGCCCTACTTCCAATAATTGCTGCAGTTGGTGGAATGTTAGTACCTGCATTATTTTATGTTTTTATAAATTTTGGAGACAGTGAAACTTTAAAAGGATGGGCTATACCTTCAGCTACAGATATAGCTTTCTCGTTAGGTGTTTTGTCGCTACTTGGAAAAAGAGTACCTTTATCTTTAAAAGTTTTTTTAACTGCACTAGCTATTATAGATGACTTAGGAGCAATAGTTATTATAGCTCTTTTCTACTCAGGTGACTTAAGTATTAAATATTTAACTCTAATGCTAACAGCATTTATCATTTTATTATTGATCAATAAATTTAATATAAAAAAATTTTTACCCTACTTGATTGTAGGATTGTTTCTATGGGATTTTACTCATAACTCAGGTGTGCACGCAACCATTGCTGGTGTTTTGTTAGCTATGACAATACCTCATAGGAAAAAAGAAAAAGATTTTTCATTATTAATTAAAATTGAACATGCTATCAGTCCTTATGTTGCCTTTGGTATAATGCCATTATTTGCCTTCGCTAATGCAGGCGTTTCTCTTGAAGGTTTAACTTTTGGGTCTTTATTAAATAAAGTACCATTAGGAATTTTATTAGGATTATTTGTTGGAAAACAACTGGGTGTTTTTATTTTTTCTTATGTTTCTATTAAAACAAAAATAGCACAGATGCCTAATGATACAAGCTGGTACAATTTTTATGGTGTAGGTGTATTAACCGGTATCGGTTTCACAATGAGTTTATTTGTTGGAAATTTAGCTTTTGCGGAAAACATGCAGTATATGGATGGAGTTAAAATAGGAGTTCTAACTGGGTCATTACTATCTACTTTGTTTGGATATTTTTTAATTCTCCTTACGCCCAATAAACCTAAAAAATAATTACAATAAATGAACAAAATATTTTTAGGTGGTATATTAATAATTATGTTTTTTTTTAATAATGTAGCTAAAGCTGAGTATGAAAAGACTTTTCATGACTTAAACATAGAAAGCATAACTGGAGAAAAAATAAATTTTAAAGAATATAAAAATAAAGCTGTCCTAGTAGTTAATACTGCAAGTTATTGTGGTTTTACTAATCAATATGAAGAATTACAAGAACTATGGGACACTTATAAATCAAAGGGTTTAATAGTCTTGGGCATACCCTCAAATACATTTAATCAAGAAAAAAAAGATAACGAAGAAGTCAAAAAGTTTTGTGAGGTAAATTTTAATATTAACTTCCCTTTATCCACTATTACTGAAGTTAAAGGTGATAATGCACATGAAATCTATAAATGGGCAAAAAAAAACTACGGAAAATCAGCAGTTCCAAAATGGAATTTTTATAAAATATTGATTAATAAAGAAGGTAAAATTGAAGATACATTTGCATCTTTTACTAAACCTATGTCTGGTAAATTAATAAAAAAAATTGAAGGTATACTATAATTCAATTGTTAAACCATCATGTGCTGGGATTACATTTTTAGGTAAAAGTTTTTTTAAAACTTTATAGTCTAATACCGGTGATAAATTTGTTAAAATAGCTCTTTTAGGTTTAAATTCCTCAATCATTGATAAAGAGTTTTCTAAATTAAAGTGAGATGGATGAAAGTTATACCACAAGCAATCAATTATTAAATATTTTAGATTTTTAAAATATTTATAATCTTTCTTATATATTTTACTTACATCGCTTATATAAGCTAATTTCTTATCTATAATAAAGCAGTTTGATCTAATTTTACCATGATCAACTTCAACAGATTTAATTTTAATTTTCCTATTATTATTTAATGTAGAAAAATCATTTTTTAATTTATTTAATTTTAATGTTGCAGGATATTCTTTTGTATAGCTTTTAAAAATATAAGAAAAAGTTTTCACAAGATAATTTGAGGTAAATTTGTCAGCATAAACATCTATTGGTTTTCTACTATTAATAAAGAAAGATCTTAAATCGTTAATACCGTGAGTTTGATCGCCGTGCATATGTGAATAAAGCACTTTATTTATCTTTTTAATTTTATGTCTCAATAGTTGCTGTCTAAGGTCTGGTGAGGTATCTATCAAAATATTTTCATCTGAAGTTTGAAATAAAGCAGAACATCTTGTTCTATGGTTTTTTTTATTATTTGGATCACAGTTACCGTAAAAACCATCCGGTCTTGGTACACCCATTGAACTACCACACCCTAATATAATAAATTTCATAACTATTAGTTAAAGAAAAGTTGATTAAAATTATTTGTAGTTATTTCAATAAGTTTTGACTTTGGTATTTCTTTTATTTCTGCAAGTTTAACTGCTGTAAAATCAATAAATGATGGTTCATTTTTTTTACCTCTATTTGGAACAGGGGCTAAAAAAGGACTGTCGGTTTCAATCAATACTTTTTCTAGAGGTAAAGACTTAAAGGTATCTTGCAAATCTAAAGAGTTTTTAAAGGTAATAATGCCACTTGCTGAAAAATATGAGTTCAATAGTAAAAGTTTTTTTGAAAATTCTTTAGATCCTGTAAAACAATGCATTAAAATTTTAAGGTCATTATTTTTATATGAATTAAGTATTTCATATGTTTCGTCTTCTGCATTTCTTGAATGAACAATTAGTGGTGACTTAGTCTCAATAGAAGCTTCTATGTGTTCTTTAAAACTCGATATTTGCTTCTCACGATCACTATTATTATAATAAAAATCTAATCCAGTTTCACCTATGCCAATAATTTTCTCATTTTCTTTAAAGTTTTGAACTAATTGAGAGGAAGTTAAAACATTTTTATCACTTTCGTGTGGATGTATACCAACTGTGCCGTAAATAATGTCATCTTTATGGATCAATTCTTTAATTTTAGAAAAACTAACTATTGATGTTGATATGGTCAGCAATTTTTCAATACCAACATCTTTAGATCTTTGTATTATATTATTAAGATCACTTATTAATGGTTCATGATCAAGATGACAGTGTGAATCAATCATTATCTTTTTCTATTTTTTTGAAGAGTATATCTATTTTATTTATACTATTTCCTTTAATTAAAAATTCATTATTAGATATGTCTTCTAATATAATGTCATTTTCACCAAGATTGAATATTTTTAAAGCCTTTAATACTGATCCTGGGATTATTGGATAGAGTAAAAAACTTATTTTTCTAATAATTTCTAAAGAAGTGAAAACGATGGTATTTAATCTAGTAATATTATCTTTTTTTTTCCAAGGTTCTTGATCATTAAAATATTTGTTGGCCTCAAAGAGTGAATTAACTATATAATCGATATAAAAGTTTAAATTTTGTTGATCTATTTTAGATCTAATCTCTTCTAAATTATCTTTAAATTTATTTAAAATATTTAAATCATCTTCCTCAAATTTAATTTTTTCTGGTATTTTTCCATCACAATTTTTTATAGCAAATGTAGTGACGCGTTGACATAAATTACCATAATTGTTTGCTAAATCACTATTTATACAATCCTCCAATCTATCCTGAGATATATTACCGTCATTCCCAAAGGAGACTTCTTTTATCAAATAATATCTTAAAGGATCTAATCCGTATTCATCAATAATTTGTAACGGATCTAAAATATTCCCTTTTGATTTAGACATTTTCTCATCACCAGAGAGTATCCATCCATGACCATAAACTTTTTTTGGTAGTTCTATTCTAGCAGCTAATAAAAAAGCTGGCCAGTATACAGCGTGAAATCTTAATATATCTTTTCCAATCAAATGTACTGAAGCAGGCCAGAAATTTTTAAATAATTCATCCTCTTTATTGGGATAGTTCAAGGCACTTATGTAGTTAGTAAGTGCATCAAGCCAAACATAAATAACATGATTTTCATTTCCAGGAACCTGAATACCCCATGAAAATGTTTTTCTACTTACTGAAAGATCTTTAAGCCCACTTTTAACAAAACTTATCACTTCATTTTTTCTTGATTCAGGTGAAATAAAATTAGGGTTTTTTTCGTAAAAATCTAATAAGGGTTTTTCCCATTTAGAGAGTCTAAAAAAATAAGACTCCTCCTCTATCCATTCAACTGAAGATTTTGAACTAATTGAAATTTTTTTTCCATCTATTTCTTCTATTTCATCCTCATTATAAAAAGCTTCATCTGAAACAGAGTACCATCCTGAGTAATTTGAAAGATAAATATCATCATTTTTTTCTAGCTCTGTCCATAAATACTGCACTGTTTTCTTATGTCTCTCCTCTGTTGTTCGGATAAAATCTGTATTAGTTAAATTTAAAGTTTTAGAAAGATCTCTAAATGTTTTACTTATTTGATCACAGAACTTAAGTGGATCTATACCTTGTTTCTCTGCAGATCTTTGAATTTTAAGACCATGTTCATCTGTTCCTGTTAAGAAATAAACCTTGTAACCATCAATAGTTTTAAATCGCGAAAAAAAATCAGCAATAATGCTGGAATAAGCATGACCCATGTGAGGTCTTGCAGAAGGATAATATATTGGTGTTGTAATATAAAAATTTTTATCCATTTAAAATTCGATCCTCAAATTCCATGAAAAGAGATTCTTCATCTAAATTATAAATTTTAGTATTAATAATTTTTTTTAAAAAAAGATCATAAAGGTTTAATAATTCAATATCTTTAATATTTGTATTTTTTCTAAAATAAATTTCGATAAATGAGTAAATCAATTCGCTTAACATTTTATCTTTTTTATAAAGTTTATTTTTGATTATCAATGAAAGAAAGTTTTTTAATGACAAATGTTTTATATCAATCTCAAGGATTTCTGCGGCTTTTAAAATTTTTAATAATTGACCTGGCGTTGTATAATAATTTATTAATTCCTCATTAATTAAGTGATAAATATCTTTATCAATAATTTTATTAATTATCTCAATTACTTCATTTTTGGAAAGAGAAATCTTAAAATTTATACATCTCGATTTTAAAGTAGGAACAACTCGTGTATTACTATTTATTAAAATAAAGTGGATATTATCATTTGGTTCCTCAATTACTTTAAGCAAGGCGTTTACAGAATTCATATTAAGTAAATTAATATTATCAATCAAAACAAACCTTAGACTAGAATTAAATGATGATTTATTTAAATTAGAAATTAGATGCCTAATTTGCTTAATATCAATATTTTTTTTACCCTCTTCAACATCAATAAGATTAAAATTTGGATTTGATTTATTTAAAACTAATTTAAAAGACTTATTTGCATTATTAATTTTATAATTTTTCAAATCATAACTATAATCCTCGTTTGTCGATAATATATAATTAATCAAGTGGTAGGCTAAAGTGCATTTACCAATACCCTTCTCGCCAGATAAAATTATTTTATTGGGTAGCTTTTTATTAAGATAGAGCTTTTTTAGTACGTTAAAAGTTTCGTGGTGTCCTAACAAAATTTGTTGTGATCGAGATTCTATATACATTAAATTAATTTATTTATTTTATTTAAGATTAATTTTTTGTTATTCTCAATTTCTAAATTGGAATTAACTATCATATATGATTTTTTTTTTGAGTTAGCTAATTTAATAAAACCTTTCTGTACTTTGTTATAGAACTTTGAATTAAATCTATCATACCTATTAAGTGATTTTCTTTTTTTTAGTCTTAAAAACAGATTTTTATTATTTACTGTATTTAAGAATGTAAAATCTATTTTTATATTTTTAAGTAAATAATTATTTAACGAATTAATTAACTTTAAATTTACACCCATACCATAATGTTGATAAGCAATGGTAGAGTCAGTAAATCTATCAATAAGAATAATTTTTTTATTATAATTTTTTTTTATTAAACTTATATTTTCACTTCTAGATGATAAAAATAGCAAAAGATCTGTATCTTTATTAAAATTTGATTTGTTATTTAACATTAGTCTCCTGATTTTCTCTGAATTTTGACTACCACCTGGTTCACGTATTTTAATAAAGCTGATTTTTTTTTGTTTAAAATATCTTGCAACAGAAGCTAAATGATAGCTTTTTCCACTACCTTCGATTCCCTCAAAAACAATAATAGGTTTTTTAGACATCACCCCAGATTAAAAAGTTAATTGATTTAATTAATCTGGATATAAAGTTTACTTTTTTTACCTCTTTTGAGGATAAAAGGTCGTACTCACCAACTAATTCTTGGTCGTAAACTACTCTTAGTGTTGCTATTTTTTGATTTTTTCTAATTGGAGCTTCTACAGGTCCGTCATATTTGACCGAAACTTTTAGTAATTTTTTTTTAGCTTTTTTAATAGTTTTGTAAATATCTAAGTTGGTGTAGACTTCTACAGAGTCTTGTTTACCTAGCCAAACATTAATTTTTTGAAAAGGTTTATTTGATTTTGCTATTTCAACCAAATCATAATTAGTTAATCCATAAGTTAAAAGCTTGGTACTTTCCTTGGATCTTGAATTTTTTGAATTAAAACCACTACCTACTGCTATTAATCTTCTCCCATTTCTTTCTATAGATGACGCTAAAGAGTATTTTTCTACAGCAAGATAACCTGTTTTAATTCCGTCAGCCCCTAGGTTTTTATACAGGAGAGGATTTCTATTCCCTTGGGTGATTGGATCACCTCCAGTACGATCCCAAGTAAACTCTTTTTCAGCAAACATCTTGTAAAACTCAGGGTGTTTTGCAATTAAATATCTAGACATGATCATTATGTCTCTGACAGTAGAATAATTATCAGGATCATTAATACCCGAAGAGTTTGTGAAATTTGTGTTTTCCATGCCAATTTCTCTAGCTTTTGCTGTCATTAACAGGGCAAATTCTTCTTCTGTACCGGCGATACCTTCAGCTAAAGCTATACAAGCATCGTTACCAGAAGCAATAATTATACCTTTAAGTAAATCTTCTACAGACACTTGATCTCCTATCATAATAAACATTGAAGAATAACCAGAAGTAGATAATCTCCAAGCCTTTTCAGAAATGATAAATTCTTCATCTAAACTTAAATCACCTGATTTGATCAAATCAAAGGCAATTATTGAAGTCATAATTTTAGTCATTGAAGCTGGATAAATTGATCTATCAGGCTCTTTTTCATACAAAATTTCACCAGAATAATAATCTTGAAGTATTGCCGTTCTTGCTTTTAAATCGAAATTTGCATGTGAAAATGAATATATAAATAAGCTTAGAAAAATATAAATTATTATTTTATTAAGCATCTTTTAATATTTCTATGTTTTCAAATTCTAATAATTTTATTTCATCAAATGACTTTTCAAGTTTTTTTATATCACTAAATGGTCCCAATAATACCCTATATTTGGTATTTGATAGTTTTTTTATTAATGGATTTTTTAAATTTGTCTCTTTTTTAATTCTTAAGATCATATTCTCAGCTGAATCCATATAATAAAAATCAGCAATCTTAATTGAATATAAAAATTTATGTTTCTTTAATGTTTTTTTTTTATTTAATTCAGTACCTAAATTATCAATCGTAATTCCATCTACAGGTGCTTTTTCAGCAACATTTTTTTCTTCATCAAAAATTTTTGCTTTTTTTGCAATAAATGTGGAGTTCTCAGAAATTAGAACAAGATCAATATAAGGTTCACTTGAATCAATAGATAGTTCATTAGCTATTCTTGGTGTTATTACAGAATTATAAAAGTCGGAAAATTGTGCTTTATTTGAAATAACTTTAGCAATGACTGACTTATCATTTGCAGGATTAGTAATTTTTACAAATGAATTTTTTTTAATTTTTTTATGAAAAATAACTAAAGCTCTGTTATCAATTTTTTTTGATATTTTATTATCTTTCCTAGACTGTTCATTATAGATTAAGGTAAAACCTGTGTTGCTATATTTTTGATGGGTAGAGTAATTTATTGCTTTTCTATCATCATCAAATTGTTGGCATGCTATTAATAACAGAAATATGAAAATAGTTAAAAATTTATTGAAGTTCATTTTTAAATTTATTTTTTAAAGTACACACGGCTAATGCAAATCTTAATGATCTATTCCATTGTAATATAATTTCATAATTATCAAAAACAATAAAAGCTGGATTTAATGTATCAGAATTAGGTATTATATCTTTGTCAGGGGTAATTATTGCTACCTGAAAATTTTCATATTTAGGATCAATATCATCAATATTTGTAATAAATTTATTAAAAAATTTTAATTTTTTTTTATGGTGAAGTTTTTTTGCAGAAACATTTAAATAATTTTTTGGTACATCATTTGATAAATTTACTTTCAAAAAACAAGGTTGACCAGATTTCCAGCCAATTTGATTTAGATAGTTAGCCGCTGATGCATATGCATCTCTATTATTTTTTAAATCAATTGATCCATTATTATCATAATCTATTGCATAGTTTTTCATGGTTGATGGCATAAACTGAAAAAATCCAAATGCGCCTGCCCATGATCCAAAAAGAGTTTCATAGTTAATTTGTTTTTTTTCAATGAGTTTCAAAAGTATTAATAACTCATTTGTGAAAAACTCTGTTCTTCTTTTATCAAAACTTAAAGTTGCAAGAGAGGATAAGATATCCATTTTTCCAACATACGTACCGAAATTTGTTTCAATACCCATTAACGATAAAAGTAAATCTTGTTCTATGTTAAATTTATTTTCTACTGATTTAATTAATTTTGAATTTTTTTGATAAAACGACAACCCTTTAGATACTTTCTTGTCGGAGGTTCTTTTTGAAATATAAGTTTTTGTATCCTCATAAAATTCTGGTTGGAACCGATCATATTTGATTACATCAGGAAGAAATTTAGTATTAGATATAACTATATCAAAAGTTTTTTCAGAAATATTATTTTTTAGTGCTAATTTTTTAAAATCTTTTTTCCAGTTTTCAAATTCAATATTAATATCAGCATAAACATTTATATTTAAATTAAGTATTATAATTAATATGTACTTAGTTATTTTCATGCAAATCTTTTAAGTATACAATTACAGCAATCCAAATAAAAATAAAACTAACAAATTTATCAAACGAAAAAATTTCATCATAATAAAAAAAACCAAGTAAAAATTGCAAAGTTGGCGTTATATAAAAAATCATTCCAGTTGGACCCAGTCCACACAACTCAACTCCTCTAACATATAAAAATAATGGAATTACTGTCATTGGCCCTGCCAAGAATATTAGCAACATCATGGGTGGATCTTCAATTTTAAAATCATTAAATCCGTTAATGGATATAAAATAAAATGCTACTACTGCAAATGGTAATATAAATAAGCTCTCTATTAATAATCCTACATCAGTATCAACGTTAATTTTTTTTCTAAACAAATTATAAAAACCCCAACTTATAGCTACAACCAAACCAAGCCAAGGTAAGGAATTATAACTTATAATAATTAGGTAAATAATTGATACTATGACTAAAAGAATAGAAAAAATTCTTTTCTTATTTAGAACTTCTTTAAAAAAAATGTATCCTAACATCACACTTATAATTGGCATAATAAAATAACCAAAACTTGCATCAATTATTCTATTGGTGGCTATTGCATATATCCAAGCTGCCCAATTAATAAAAATTAAACTACCAGAAAAGAAAAGGTAAATTAAATTTTTTTTACTTCTAATAATTTCAAAAAAAATATTCCATTTAGAAAAAAAAAAAGTAGTAATTATTAATGTAAAAGTCGACCACAAACATCTATGAACAACAAGCTCTATATGTCCAATATAAGTTATAGATTTAAAATAAATAACACCAATAAAACCCCACCAAAAAGAGCCTGATCCAGCTAGTAGTAACCCCTTATTAAATTCTTTATTCATAAGATTAAATGGAATTAGTCGTTATTGTTTTTAATAGACTATTTTAGGGTTGAATTAAATAATTATAATTATAAAACCTTGCTCACGGAGAGATGGCTGAGCGGTTGAAAGCACCGGTCTTGAAAACCGGCAAAGGGGCAACTCTTTCCTGGGTTCGAATCCCAGTCTCTCCGCCATAAATTAGTATTTAAAATTTTTAAAAAGTAAATTTACTCTATTATTTTCTATTTCAAAATCTGTCTTTGCACCCGTATAGTAATTGTATAAATTTGTGTCATCGATATTGAGCAATTTTTCCAAATCAACTAATTCATCATAATTTAAATCTTTAATATTTTTTTTGGTAAATGTACCTAAAAGTTTATCCATTTCTTTTGTGCCACGATAGTTTGATCTATAAATAATTTTTTTTTTTAATTCATCTATATTGACAGGCATTATTAGAATATATTAATTAATTATGAGTATTAAAAGTAATTATAAATATTTATTATCAGATTTAACAGCTTTAAAAGGTGTTGGAATAAAAACAACAAATCTACTTAAAAAGAAAAATATAAATAGCTTATTTGATTTACTATGGAAGCTACCAAGGTCTTTTACAGATAGAAGTTTATCATCAAAAATAAAAGATCTTAAAATTGGCGAGAATCAAACAGTTACAGTTACTCCTCAAAAATATCAGTTTCCAAGACTTAGAAACTTGCCAAATAGAGTTATTTGTTCTGATGATACAGGAAAATTAGACTGTGTTTTTTTTAATAGTTATGAGGGATATGTAAAAAAAATACTACCATTGGGAAAAGAAATAACAATTAGTGGTAAAATTAATTATTTTAAAAATAAGTATCAACTTACAAATCCAAAATATATTTCGGAAGATTCTTCTTTGATAAAACAAGTACACAACAAATATTCATTAACAGAAGGAATATCTGAAAAAGTCTACAATAAAATTATTAACCAAATTATTAATAAATTACCTGATTTAAACGAGTGGCACTCTAAAGAAATTATAAAAAAATTTGGAAATTTGAGTTGGAACCATTCAATTAAAGAACTTCATAAACCAGAAAATATTGGAAAGCATAAAGACAACTTTTACCAAAGGCTTGCATATGATGAAATATTTTCAACATTTTTAGTAAATTCTGAAATAAGAAAAAAAATTAAAAAAATTAAAAAAAAAAGTAAAAAAATTAATATAAACCTACAAAGCTCTTTAATAAATAATTTAAGTTTTTCTCTGACTAATGATCAGATAAATTCTCTGAAACAAATAAATGAAGATTTAAGTACATCAACAAAAATGTTTAGACTATTACAAGGCGATGTTGGTAGTGGTAAAACAATTATTGCGCTCCTAGCTGCTTATAATACTACAAACGCAGGTTACCAAGTAGCTTTTATGGCACCTACTGAAATATTGGCCCGTCAGCATTATAATTTAGCGAAAGAAATTTTTCCCAAAAACAAAAAAATAGAATTAATTTCAGGAAAATCTGAATACAAAAATAAAAAAATAATTTTAGAAAAATTGAAAAATAATAAAATAGATATTATTTTTGGAACACACGCAATATTTCAAAAAAAAGTTAGCTATAAAAATCTTGGATTAATTATTATAGATGAACAACATAAGTTTGGTGTTAATCAAAGAAAAAAGCTTTCTGATAAAGGTGGTAATGACTGTGATGTTTTATTAATGACAGCAACACCTATACCAAGAACTTTAACTATGACGGTGTATGGCGATATGGATTTATCTATAATCAAAGAAAAACCTAAATCACGAAGACCAATTAAAACATACAGTAAATTAGAGAGTAAAATCGATGATGTTATCAAATTTATTAAAAAAGAAATAAATTCTGGTAATCAAATTTTTTGGGTATGTCCATTAATTGAAGAGTCAAAAAAATTAGATCACACCTCAGCTGTCAAAAAATTTGAATTTTTAAAAAAATTATTTCCAAATCAAGTATTATTATTACATGGAAAAACCGAAATCGATGAAAAAGAAAAGATATTGAATAATTTTCAGAAAAATAAATTTAAAATTCTAGTTTCGACAACAATTATAGAGGTAGGAATTGATTTTCCAAATGCAAATGTAATTATTATAGAAAATGCAAATAAGTTTGGGTTATCTCAACTGCATCAGCTTAGAGGTAGAGTTGGTCGTGGAAATAAAGAATCCACATGTATTTTAATGTTTAAATCAAATTTATCTGATAATGCCAAAAAAAGAATTAATATATTAAAGCAAAATAATGATGGTTTTTTAATTTCAGAAGAAGATATGAAAATTAGGGGATTTGGTGATCTCCTTGGATTTAAGCAAAGTGGTATTAAAAATTTTAAATTAGCTGACCCTATACTTAATAACGATCTTTTTTTACTCGCCGAAAATGAAATAAAAAGAATTGAAAATTCTAATGAAGATATTAAAAAATTTAAACCTCTTATAAAACTCTATGACAGAGCGGATATCATCAATGATATTGCTTAAGATTTTGTGGAAGTTCCTGCAGATACTATAAATTTAGAAGCCTCTTCAAAAGACATGTTTAAATAAATAACATCTTCAATTGGAAACATTAGCAAAAAACCACTTGTAGGATTTGGTGTTGTAGGAACAAAAACATTAACTAATTTTTTATTAGTTTTTTGAGCCATCTCCCCAGTATTTTCTTTAGTTGCAAAACCAACGGCCCAAACACCTTTTCTTGGATATTCAATTAAAACTACACTTTTTTGACTATCATCTTTCTTAGAAAATGTTTCAGTCATTTGAACTATTGCTGAATAAACAGTTCTTAGAAAAGGAATTCTTTTAAACAGATCATCAATTAATTTTAAAATTCTTCTTCCAAAAAAAGAAAGTGATAAACCACCAACAAAGGTTATAAATATAATTGAAATTATTATTTCAACACCAGGGATGTTGAACGGTAAATAACTATTAGGATTGATATTTGTTGGTATTAAGTTTGATGAAATCCCTATAAGAATTTTACTTAGATATAAAGTAAATCCAATAGGTATTAAAACAACTACTCCAGTTATAAAATAATTTCTTAATGTTAGAGATATTGATTTTTTTGAATTTTTTTTAGCCATATTTCTATTTATAACTTGCGTAAATAACAAAAATAATTGCAATGATAAATAAAACAATTAAAATTTTGTTATTGAGATTCATAATATTTTAGTATTATCAATTTTATACACTTATGAATAGAAGAAAATTTTTATCTTATGTTGGTTGTAGCTGCTGTGGATATTTCTTGCCCTCTTGTACAACTGCTCCAATTACCGAAAGAAAACAATTAAAAATAGTTTCTGAAGCCAAACTTAACGCTCAAGCAGCACAAATTTACGAAAAAATTAAAGAAAAAGAAAAAATGAGCGACGATAAAAAAACGCTTAATGAAATTAAACAGATTGGAAGAAAAATGGAAAATTCTATATCTGAATATTTTGATCGAGAAGGTTTAAATGATCCTACTGCAAATTTTAATTGGGAATACATTTTAATAGATAAAAAAAAGGTAAGAAACGCATGGTGTATGCCAGGTGGAAAGATTGCTGTATACACAGGTATTCTTGAGGCAACAAAAAATACTAATGGTTTAGCGGCTGTTATGGGTCATGAGATTGCACATGCTGTTGCGAAACATTCTGTTGAAAGAGCTAGTAGAGGAACACTATTAAATGTAGGAACGAGAATAATTGATATTGCATCTGGTGGAATACTTTCAGATATCAATAGAACAACTGGTATGAACACTGTTGGTTTACTAGCCCAACTAGGAATTTTAAATCCTTTTAATAGAAAACAAGAAAGTGAAGCGGACTATTTAGGTATGATTTTTTCGTCTCTATCTGGGTATGACATAAGAGAAACAGTCAAAATTTGGGAAAGAATGAAAAAACTTAATAAAGGAAAAGAGCCCCCAGAATTTATGAGCACCCACCCTTCATCAGATAATAGAATTAAAGATTTAAATGAAAAAATAAACGAAGTCATTTTAGATTATCCACCTATTAAAACAGTATAGGTGAATTATGGTGAGCCCTGATGGACTCGAACCATCGACCCATTCCTTAAAAGGGAATTGCTCTACCAACTGAGCTAAGGGCCCCCAATTTATTCAAACTGAATGCTTGTTATATATAGATTTATTTTATTTTTTCAAATGTCAATTTAAGCATATATCAAAAAGCTACTACAACTTATCAATGTATTTATCATGAAATTTATCGAATGTACCTGCCTCGATGTTGTCTCTGATAGAAGACATTAATTCTTGATAAAAATTGATATTGTGGAGTGTCAATAGCATTGAGGCGAGTATTTCATTTGTATTGAAAAGGTGATTTAAGTAATTTTTAGAATATCTATTCAAATTTAAATTATCACAATTGGGGTCTAGTGGAGTATTATCTTTTTGATATTGATTGTTTTTAATATTAATTCTTCCATCCCAGGTGAAGGCAAGACCTGTTCTCCCGGATCTAGTAGGCAGAACACAATCAAACATATCAACACCACGTTTGACGGCACCAAGAATATCAGATGGTGTACCTACACCCATTAAATAATGAGGTTTGTCATAAGGTAGATATTCTTTTATATCATCTAAAACTGAAAACATTTCCTTCTGGGTTTCACCTACGGCAAGTCCTCCTACAGCATAACCATCAAAACCAATATTTATTAATTCATTTAATGACTTGATTCTTAAATCCTTAAATAGACCTCCTTGAATAATACCAAATAGTGCTTTATGTGGGTTAATACCAAATGCCTTTTTAGATCTATCTGCCCAATATAGAGAAAGATTCATAGATTTATTAATTAAATCATAATCGTTAGTTTTTTTTGGGCACTCATCCATAATCATAACAATGTCAGAATTTAAACCTAATTGAATTTTTATACTTTCCTCTGGGCTTAAATAAAATTTTTTTCCATCAATATGTGAATTAAAGATGGCACCTTTTTCACGATCAATTTTATTTAGTTTTGAAAGAGACATTACCTGAAAACCACCAGAGTCTGTTAAAATTGGTAAATCACAGTTCATAAATTTATGTAACCCGCCTGAAGATTTAATTCGCTCTACACCAGGTCTTATCATTAAATGATAAGTGTTAGACAAAATTATTTGAGAACCAGTTTTTTTTATATCATCAATTGTACAAGCTTTTACTGTAGCTTGCGTGCCTACAGGCATAAAAGCTGGTGTATTTATATTTCCACGATGTGTTTCTATTACACCAGATCTAGCAAATTTATCTCTCTTTAAAATTTGAAAGGCAAAATTTTTTAATGCCATTAAGTAAATTATAGTGATTTAAAGCTTATGATTTTATCAGGATCTGTTACAGATCCATTATTACTTTCATCACCTCTTTTGATTTTGTCCACCAAATCCATTCCCTCTATCACTTTACCAAAAACAGTATATTGTCTGTCTAAGAAAGGTGCTGGCTTAAAACAAATAAAAAATTGACTATTTGCACTATTTGGATCCGATGATCTTGCCATAGACAAAGTTCCTCTATCATGAGGCAAACTACTAAATTCTTGTTTCAAATCTGGTAAGTCAGATCCTCCCATTCCTGCTCTTCTTAAATCGAAATCCTTTGACTCTGAATTACCAAATTTTACATCGCCAGTTTGAGCCATGAAACCATCAATAACTCTATGAAAAACAACATTATCGTATTTTCCTTCATTTGCTAGCTCTTTAATTCTCTTAACGTGATTTGGGGCCACATCCTCAAATAACTCTATTTTTACATCCCCATCTTTTAATTTTAAAATCATTATATTCTCCTTAGCTATTGATTGATTAGTAATAAAAAAAAATAAAATAAATAAGTTAATTAAAATTCTACTCATATTTTTCTTTTAAAGATTTAATAGTACTCTTGGTAGTGAATTTTTTAATGTCTCCATTTAATTTTACAATCTCTTTAACAAATCTAGATGAGATAATCTGATTTTCAACGTCCGACATTAAAAAAATGGTTTCTATATTTTGATTTAATTTTCTATTCATTCCAGCTAATTGGAATTCGTACTCAAAATCAGATACAGCTCTTAAACCTCTTAGGATAATGTTTGATTTATATCTTTTACATAAATCAGTGGTTAATGAGCTAAAAGACACTACTGTAATTTTTTTTTTATTAAGTTTTAGGTCCTTAAATAAAGCTTTATTAACTATATCTATTCTCTCTTCTGAACTAAATAAATAATTTTTACTACTAACATCTGATACACCAACTACAATCTTACCAAATAATTTCAGGGCTTTTTTTATTACATCTATGTGACCATAAGTGATAGGATCAAATGTGCCAGGATATACAGCTATTTTACTCATTAAATTAAGTTATCATCTATTTTTATTGCAGATACAACTTTTTCTTCACCAGATAATTTAATAATTCTAACACCTTGAGTGTTTCTTCCTGCAGTTCTTATTTCTTTAACAGCAACTCTTATAACTCTACCTTTGTTAGTTGATATTAAAATTTCATCTCCTTCATAAACTGGAAAAGAGGATGTAATATTTCCATTTCTTGGTGAATTTACAATTCCGATAATGCCTTTGCCACCACGATTTGTAACTCTATAGTCAAAATGAGAGGTTTTTTTACCAAATCCATTTTCACTAATCGATAAAACAAACTTTTCTTTTGCATTTAATTCAGATTTTTCATCTTTAGATTTTTTTCCATTTTTTTTTATTTTATCACTATCAATAACAGATAAAGAAACTATTTGATCATTTGCTGATAGTTCAATTCCTTTGATACCTTTCGACGATCTTCCTTTAAAAACTCTCAATTTTTTTGCCTCAAATCTTATACATTTGCCAAATTTTGTGCTGAGTATTATATCTTGATCATCTTTGCAGATTTTAACCCCTACTATCTTGTCGTTACTATCTAATTTCATGGCAATTTTTCCTGATGCATTAATCGAGGAAAAATCATCTAAACTATTTTTTCTAACTTTTCCGAGTGCTGTGGCAAAAATTATTTGATAGTTTTTAGAGTCTGTTTCATCCTCAGGCATTGGCATAATTGAGCTAATTGCTTGATGGCTCTTTAAAGGTAAAATATTAAACAAAGATTTTCCTTTTGACGAAGATGATCCCTCAGGTATTTTCCATGCTTTTACCTTATAAACCAATCCTTCTGTAGAAAAAAACATAACAGAGGTATGTGTATTTACAGATAATGTTTGTATAACGGAGTCTTGATCTCTAGTTGTAATTCCAGATTTACCTTTACCACCTCTTTTTTGCTTTTTAACACCATCTAAAGAACCCCTTTTAATGTAACCTTGAAGTGTAACTGTGATGATTACGGATTGTTTTTGAATTGTTTCCTCAATATCGTAATTTAAAACAGCATCAATAATTTTAGTTCTTCTTGGCACAGCAAATTTTTCTTTGATATTTTTAAGTTCTTCACTGATAACTTTTAACAACTCTTTTTTTGAAGATATAATTTTTTTAAATTTAGCAATCAATTCAGCTAGTTTTTTAATTTCAACTTCAATTTCATTTATCCCAAGTGCTGTTAATTTTTGTAGTCTTAGCTCTAAAATGGCTAAAACTTGTGGATCAGATAACGAATATAAGTTTTTACCTTTCTTGCCTTCTACTAATGATATTAATTTTTGTGATTTATTAATTTTCCACTTAGTTTTTAATATAGATACTTTTGCATCATCAGGGGTTTTTGAAGACCTGATTATTTTGATAATTTTATCTAAATTTTCTACAGAGACTGACAAACCAATTAAGATATGAGCCCGCTCTTCTGCTTTTTGTAAATCGTATTTAGTTTTTTTAATTACAACATCTTCCCTAAAGGATAAAAAATTTGATAAGAAATCTTTAAGAGTGCAAGTTTTAGGTTTACCTTCAACAATAGCTAAAGTATTAAATCCAAAAGAACTCTCTATCTGAGTGTTTTTATAAAGTTGTCTTTTAATCGTTTCTGGCTCTACACCATTTCTTAAATCAATAGCGACTCTTATTCCTTCTCTGTTAGACTCATCCCTTATATCTTTTATTCCCTCAATTTTTTTTTCTCTAACTAGCTGCGCAATTCTCTCATTTAAAACAGACTTGTTAACCTGATAGGGGATTGAAGTAATTACTAATCTTTCACGACCATTTTTTTGTTGTTCAATTGAAACCTCACCCCTAATCTTAAAAGAGCCTCTGCCATTATTATAACCTTGTTTGATAATATCTTTTCCTATAATTACACCTCCTGTAGGAAAATCTGGTCCAGGAATATGTTTCATCAATTCTTTAATTTTAATATCTTTGTCACCTATAAGTGCCAAAGTTCCATCTATTATTTCACCTAAATTATGTGGGGGAATACTAGTTGCCATACCAACAGCAATACCACCAGCACCATTTACTAATAAATTTGGAAATTGTGCAGGTAAAACACTCGGCTCTTTTTCTGTTTCATCATAGTTGCTTTTAAAAGAAATTGTATTTTTTTCGATATCATCAATTAAAAATTGAGAAACTTTTGATAGACGTGTTTCTGTATATCTCATAGCTGCAGCAGGATCCCCATCAATAGAACCGAAGTTTCCTTGACCCTGAACCAAAGGTAAGCTCATTGAAAAATCTTGTACCATTCTAACTAAAGCATCATAAACAGATTGATCTCCATGTGGATGATATTTACCAATAACGTCTCCAACTATTCTTGCAGATTTTCTAAATTGTTTTGACCAATCATAACCACCTTTGTACATCGCATATAAAATTCTACGATGAACAGGTTTAAGTCCGTCTCTAATATCTGGTAGAGCACGACTTACTATGACGCTCATTGCATAAGAAAGATATGATGAGCTCATCTCATCATGCATTGAGATTAGTTTAATATTATTATCTTTTGGCTCTTCAGATTTTTGCATAGAAATTAAAAAGGAATTTCATCGTCCATATCGTTAGATATTTGTGAAGTGTCCTCCATATTATTTTGTGGATTGGGATCATTTTGAATGCCACCACCATTACCACCACCTAACATTGTTAATGAAGAATTATATCCTTGAATAACTACTTCGGTAGAAAATTTATCCTGACCAGATTGTTCATCTTTCCATTTTCTTGTTGTAATTTGACCCTCTACATAAATTTGAGCACCTTTTTTAAGATACTGTTGGACTACGTTTACAAGTCCTTCATTAAATACAACTATACGGTGCCATTCAGTTTTTTCTTTTTTTTCTCCTGTATTTTTGTCTTTCCAAGATTGACTAGTTGCAAGACTTAATCTTGCTACACTCTTGCCATTCACCATTTGTTTGATTTCGGGATCTGCGCCCAAACGACCAATTAATAACACTTTATTTAAACTTCCAGCCATAATATTTTTATATTTGTTTATTTAATTAATTAGATTTATACCACAATTCTTCTGAATATTAATTTTATTAATTCAAAGCAACAAAAATTATGATGAAAAAGATAGTTATTAAGGGTGCTAAAGAACATAATTTGAAGAATGTTTCTGTTGAGATACCTAAAGATAAATTTGTTGTAATTACAGGTCTCTCTGGTTCAGGAAAATCATCTTTAGCATTCGATACTATTTATGCCGAGGGACAACGAAGATACGTTGAAAGTTTATCTGCGTATGCAAGACAGTTTTTAGATAAAATGAAAAAGCCAAATGTTGATCTTATCGAAGGATTAAGTCCTGCAATTGCTATTGAACAAAAAAATACTTCAAAGAACCCTAGATCTACAGTTGCAACAGTTACAGAAATTTACGATTATATGAGAGTACTCTATGCAAGAGCAGGTATTCCCTATTCACCATTTACCGGTAAACCAATTACTTCACAGACTATTACTCAAATAGTAGATTTAATTAAAAAACTGCCAAAAAAGTCAACTATTTACATATACGCCCCTGTAGTAAGAGGTCGTAAAGGTGAATATAGAAAAGATATTTTAAGTTATAAACGAAGAGGTTTTAGAAAAATTAAAATCGATAACGTTTTATATGATATTGAAAAATCTCCTAATCTAGACAAAAAACTTAAACACGATATATCGGTTTTGGTTGATAGAATTGTTTTAAATTCAAAGTTAGGAAATAGACTGGCCGAAAGCATTGAGACGGCCATTAATCTTGCAAACGGATTAGTTTTTGTCGAATATGAAGATGAAACATTGCCTCAAAAGCATAGAAAAGTAGAAAAGTTAATTTATTCAACAAAATTTGCTTGTCCTGAAAGTGGGTTTACAATTGAAGAAATAGAACCAAGATTATTCTCATTTAATAGTCCTTACGGTGCATGTGAAGAGTGTGAAGGTATTGGTATGAAATTAAATGTGGATCCAAATCTTGTTGTACCTGATGAAAGAAAAAGTCTTGCTGATGGTGCTATAGAACCTTGGTCAAAATCTACTACCTTGTATTATGCTCAAACACTATCATCACTAGCTAAACATTATGGCTTTTCTTTAGATGAAAAATGGAAAAAACTCCCAAAAAAAATAAAAGATATTGTTCTTTATGGATCAGATGAAGATGAAATTAAATTTAATTATGACGATGGTTACGAAAAATATTCTTATAAAAAAACGTTTGAAGGTGTAATAAATAACCTTGAAAGAAGATTTTTAGAGTCTGATAGCGAGTGGAAAAGAGAAGCTATAGCTGAATATCAATCTGATACTGCCTGCGAGGCATGTAATGGAGATCGTTTAAAAGAAGAGGCATTATGTGTAAAAATTAACAACCTGAATATTAGCGAAGTAACAAAAAAGTCAATATTTGATGCAGCTGAGTGGTTTAAAGATTTAGTAAATCATATAGACAAAAGGCAATTTAAAATTGCAGAACATGTATTAAAGGAAATAAATGAAAGGTTAAATTTTTTATTAAATGTAGGCTTAGATTATTTAACTCTTTCTAGGGAGTCTGGAACATTATCTGGTGGTGAGGCTCAAAGAATAAGATTGGCCTCTCAAATAGGTTCAGGATTAACTGGTGTTCTTTACGTTTTAGACGAGCCATCGATTGGTTTACATCAAAAAGATAATGTTAAACTTATTAATGCACTTAAAAGATTAAGAGATTTAGGTAACACCGTAATAGTTGTGGAACATGATACTGAAACTATGGAAAATGCAGATCATATTATAGATTTAGGACCAGAGGCAGGAACGAATGGTGGTCAAATATCCTCACAAGGTACATATGATGAGATTAAAAAAGATAAAAATAGTATCACAGGACAATATCTTGCTAATAAAAAGAAAATAGATATTCCAAATACAAGAAGATTAGCTAAAAATGGAAGGTTTGTTGAAATAAATGGTGCATCAGGGAATAACTTAAATAATGTAAATCTTAAAATTCCAACAGGAACCTTCACTTGTGTTACTGGGGTATCAGGTAGTGGAAAATCTACACTAATATTACAAACACTATTCCATGCTTTGAATTTGACACTTAACAATAAAGCTAAAAAAGCTCCAAAGGCTTTTAAAGGTTATAAAGGTGTTGAATTAATTGATAAAATTATTGACATAGACCAATCACCCATAGGAAGAACACCAAGATCTAATCCAGCTACATATACTGGTGCATTTGGTCCAATTAGAGATTGGTTTACAAGTTTACCAGAGTCTAAAACAAGAGGTTATAAACCAGGACGTTTTTCATTTAATGTTAGAGGTGGTAGATGCGAGGCTTGTGAAGGTGATGGTGTAATTACGTATGAAATGCATTTCTTACCAGATGTTTATATTCAATGTGATGAGTGCAAAGGCACGAGATATAATAGAGAAACTTTAGAAATTAAATTTAAAGGTAAAAGTATTGCAGACGTTTTGGATATGTCTGTTGATGAAGGTTGTGAATATTTTGAAAATATATCAAATATTAAAACAAAATTACTAACATTAAAAAAAGTTGGATTGGGCTATATTAAGATCGGTCAGCAAGCAACAACTCTGTCAGGTGGTGAAGCACAACGAATTAAGCTTGCGAAAGAGTTGTCAAAAAGATCTACAGGAAGAACAATGTATATTTTAGATGAACCAACAACTGGTTTACATCAACACGATATTAAAAAGCTTTTAGAAATTCTTCATACATTTGTAAAACTTGGTAACACAGTTGTTGTAATTGAGCATAATTTGGATGTTATAAAGACAGCTGATTATATAGTTGATATGGGTCCCGAGGGCGGCGTAAAGGGTGGTAAAATTATCGCAGAGGGTAAACCTGAAGAAGTGTCGAAAATTAAAGAGAGTTACACTGGTCAATTTTTAAAGCCTTTACTAAATTAAATATAAAAACTTAAAAATTAACAAAATTTAGTGTATAAAATTAAGAATCATGAGTAATTTATTATCTTCTTTACCTAAAACAATACATGCTTCCCTTGCAATAGCTATAATTTTGTTTGTAGGAATGTTTTTTCACAATGAAGGCATTGCATTTGATACGTTGTTTTGGAGTTGGTTATTTAGATTTATACATGTAGTAGTCGCAATAATGTGGATTGGATTACTTTGGTATTTTAATTTTGTTCAAATCCCAAACATGGCTAAAATTCCAGATGAACAAAAGCCTGCAATTGGAAAAGTAATTGCTCCAGCAGCTTTATTTTATTTTAGATGGGCTGCAGCTTTTACTGTTTTATCTGGATTAATTCTAGCTTGGTTAAATGGTTATCTGCATGATGCAATGACTTTCAGTATTGGTTCCGGAATTCCAAAACACACTGCAATAGGAATTGGAATGTGGTTAGGTCTTATAATGGCATTTAACGTTTGGTTTGTAATATGGCCAAATCAAAAAAGAGCATTAGGTATTGTTGAAACTGATCCTGAAACAAAAGCAAAGTCTGCTAAAACAGCAATGTTGTTCTCTAGAACAAATACTCTACTTTCTCTACCAATGTTACTAACGATGGTAGCAGCACAGAATATTTATTAATTTATTTACTATCGTCCTCTCTTAAGACAGTTTTTTGAGAAACTCTAAGTCTTACCAATACAGTATTGGCTATATAAATTGATGAATAAGTTCCAAAAACAACTCCTAAAATCATAGCTAGCGAAAATCCTTTTAAGATTTCACCACCAAAAAAATATATTGCAAGTAATGCAAGTAAAGTTGTTGCTGAAGTAATAATTGTTCTAGATAAAGTTTCATTAATTGAAATATTTGTTAGTTCAAAGATTTTTATATCTGAATATTTTCTTAAATTTTCTCTTACACGATCAAATATTACAACAGTGTCATTCATTGAATAACCTACAATAGTCAAAACTGCAGCAATAATTGATAAGTTGATCTCTAAACTGAACAGTGAAAATACACCAAGAGTAACAATAACATCATGAAATAGAGCCAAAATAGCTCCAAGACTAAACTGCCATTCAAACCTAACCCAAATATAAATAAGCATTATTGCAAGTGATAAGGAAATTGCAATTACACCAGATTTTAATAATTCAGCACTTACTTTTGGTCCCACATTTTCAACTCTTCTAAAATCATAGTTATTACCAAATGACTTATCAAGATTTACCTTAATCTCCTCAATTATATTTTTCTTATTATCTTTATTTTCAAATTTAATTAAAAAATCATTATCTGAACCAAATTTTTTAACTGAGACATCACCTAAGTTCATTTGACTAAATTTATCACGAAGTGAGCTTACGTTTATTTTTGTATCATTAGATCTTAACTCGATTAAAGTTCCACCTTTAAAATCTATACCGAAATTAAGACCTTTAAAAATTAGTAAAAGAAGTGAAATTACAATTAAGGCGCTAGATAAGACATTAAAATGATTATAGTATTTATTAAATGCAATCATTAAATCAGTTTCCCATTATTTTTGTTTTTAGTTACATAAAGACTAGTGAATAATCTAGCGATAAAATAAACTGAAAACAAAGTTGTAAATATCCCAACCCCTAAGGTTACAGCAAAGCCTTTAACTGGTCCTGATCCCATGAAAAACAGAATTACAGCAGCTAATAAAGTTGTAATATTAGCATCAATTATTGCAGTTCTAGATTTAGTATAACCACCATCAAAAGCTAAAATATTGTTCTTCTCGTCCTTAAGCTCTTCTTTAATTCTCTCAAAAATCAAAACATTAGCATCAACAGCCATTCCAACAGTCAAAATTATTCCTGCTATCCCTGGTAAAGTTAAGGTCGCTTCAAATAAAGTAAGAATACCTAAAAGAATAAATAAATTAATTATTAATGTAACGTTTGTTATCAAACCAAAAAATCTATACTTAACAAACATAAAAATTATCACTAATAAAAAACCAATCATCAATGCTATCATTCCTGCATTAATAGAGTCTTGTCCAAGATCAGGGCCAACAGTTCTCTCTTCTATAATTTCTAAAGGAGCCGGTAATGCACCAGATCTTAATAGTAAAGCTAGATCTGTTGCTGATTGAAAGGTAAAACCACCACTTATTTGCCCCGCCCCACTAGCAATAGTATCCCTTACTACTGGAGCACTTATTATTTTACCATCTAATACTATAGCCAATTGTTTCCCTATACCTGCTGAAGTTGCCTTTCCAAATCTTTTTGCCCCCACTCTATCTAATGTGAAAGAAACAATTGTTTGATTATTCTGCGTATCCATCTTTGGCTGGGCATCTAAAAGGTTTTCTCCACTAATAATAATTCTTTTACTCACATTCACTGCTGGTGTACCATCCTCGTACTCTAATTTCTCTACCCCAAATCTTTCATCAGCATTCTGAGTTACAAACCTAAATGTCAGGTTGGCAGTTTTACCTAAAAGAGATTTAATTCTCATTGGATCATCTAAACCAGGAAGTTCTACTAAAATTCTGCTGTTACCCCTCTTTAAAATATTTGGCTCATTAGTTCCTACCTCATCAACTCTTCTTCTTACAATTTCAATAGCTTGATCCTGAGAGGAAGTTTTTAGATTAATTAGACCTTGACGTGAAAAATTAATTTTTAAATTTAGTCCTAGATCTTCAATTTCTAATTGGTGTGATTTAAATCTTGGATAATAAGGATTAATTTCACTATTTTCATCTTGGAAAATATCTATAACTTTTTGCTTATTTTCTTCAGTTACATTGAAAAAAATATTTTGATCGTCTATTTTTATATTATTTAGTTTAATATCTTTATTTTTAAAAAAATTTCTAAATGTAGTGGTTAAATTCTGTAATTTTTGCTCGATTACAGGCTCATTATCAATTTCAAGTAATAAGTAAGAACCACCCTGAAGATCTAAACCTAGATTAATTTTCTTATCAAAAAAACTGTCATCAAACTTAAACAAATTTGATGAAGCAATTAGAACAAATAAAAAAGAAAAAATAGTTATAAAAACTATTCGTAACTTAGAAAAATAAAGCACTTATCTAAAATTATTTATTTTTTAACTTCTTGAGTAGTTTGAAGACTTTGAATACCAGTAGCTTTTACAACTTCAACTTTAATATTTTCAGCTATTTCTACTTCAACTTTGTCATTATCTATAAGTCTCTCAACTGTACCTGTGATACCCCCTGAAGTAATAACTTTGTCACCTCTTTTGAGATTTTCAACCATAGCCTTATGTTCTTTTACTTTTTTTTGTTGAGGTCTAATTAAGAAAAAATAAAAAATAACAAATATTAAAATTAACGGTATAAATTGTCCTATTCCTGAACCTTCCATAATTCTCCTTTTAAATATGGTGAATATTTATACTATCTCTATCTCTAAAACAACTTTATTTCTGAGAAATTAATTCTAAATTATTCATATATTCTCTAAGAACTTTAGGAACAACAATCGATCCATCCTTTTGTTGATAATTTTCTAATACGGCTATTAAAGTCCTACCAACTGCAAGCCCACTTCCATTTAAAGTTCCAACAAATACGGTTTCTTTATTTTTGTTTTTATATCTAGTTTTCATTCTTTGAGCCTGGAATGTTGAACAAGATGAGCATGATGAAATTTCACGATAATTGTTTTCTGATGGTAACCAAACTTCAATATCATAAGTTTTCTCAGCACTGAAACCCATATCTCCTGAACATAAAATAACTTTTCTGTAAGGTAGTTCCAATTTGTCAAGAATGTCTGTTGCACAATTTGTCATTCTTTCTAACTCATCTAAACAATTTTCTTTTTCAACAATACTTACAAGTTCAACTTTATAAAATTGATGTTGTCTAATCATACCTTTTGTATCTTTACCGTAACTTCCTGCTTCTTTTCTAAAGCAAGGTGTTGAAGCTACAAATCTCATCGGCAAATGATTTTGATCAACTATTTTGTCTTTCACAATGTTAGTTAAAATTACTTCAGCTGTAGGAATTAAAAATTTTCTATCTGATCCTTCGTCAAATTTAATTTCAAACTGATCATTTTCAAACTTAGGCAACTGTCCTGTTCCATACATTGTATTATCAGACGCAATTAAAGGTGGTGATATTTCTTGATACCCATTTTTATTTATATGCGTATCCAGCATAAAGTTAGATAAAGCTCGTTCTAGTAAAGCTAAATGATTTTTTACAAAAACAAATCTAGATCCTGTTGTTTTAGTCGCTAAATCAAAGTCTAACATTCCAAGATTTTCACCGAGCTCATAGTGAGATTTAGGTTTAAAATCAAATTTTGGTATATTTCCTGATTTTAATACCTCTACGTTATCACTTTCATCTCTACCGCTAGGAACATCTACGTGAGGAATATTGGGTATATTAGAAAGTAAAACATCTAACTCTTTTTTTATATTTTTTTGTAAATCAGTTAATTTATCTAATTCTAATGTGAGATCTTTAGATTTTTTGAATAAAGTTTCGTCTTTGGATTTTGAAATATCTTTTTTTTCTTTTTCAATAGCTTCTTTTTTTTGAATTAAATCTCTATTTTTTTCATCCAAATTTTGTAATTTTTTAAAATCGATTTTAATAGATCTTTTTTCTAAAGCTTTTTCAAAACCAGGGAAATCTTTTCTAATTTCCTTTAAATTATGCATCAGTTTTTTCTAAATTTTTGTTTTCTATAAATTTTACTGAAAATATTGATAATTCATATAAAATTAACAATGGTATTGCTAATCCTATTTGTGTAATTGGATCTGGAGGTGTTAACAAGGCAGCAGCAGCAAAAATTATTACTACAACATACTTTCTTCTATCTTTTAAAAACTGGCTATCTACAACACCTATTCTTGCTAAAAGACTTAACACAACAGGTAATTGAAAACTAATTCCAAAAGCAAAAATTAGTTTCATAACTAAAGACAGGTATTCATTTACTTTTGCTTCCAATTGAATTGGCAAACTTGTTGATAAGCCAGTGCTCTCAAAAGATAAAAAGAACTTAATTGCTAGAGGCATGATCAAATAGTAAACCAACATACCTCCTAGAAAAAAAAGTATAGGGGTAAGTATTAAATAAGGTAAAATTGCAATTTTTTCATGCTTATATAAACCCGGTGCAATAAACTTCCATATTTGCATTAATATAAACGGGCAGGTTACAAAAAATGCTGTAAAAAAAGATACTTTTAAATAAGTTAAAAAGGTCTCTTGAAGTGCTGTAAAGATTAATCTTCTATCTGAACCGTCATCTTTTACAGCTTGTGCAAATGGGTCTACTAGAAAACCGTAAATATATTCAGCAAAAAAATAGCAGAAAATAAAAAATATTAATAAAAAAATAAAACTATGTATAAGCCTTTTTCTTAATTCAGTTAAGTGACTAACAAAGCCACTATCTTTTTCATCATTATTCATCTTTTTTTGATTCTTTTTTTACTTCGTCATTAATTTTTTCATCGTCAATTTCTAAATTAGAAACCTCGTTTTGAATATTGCTAACATATCTTTTTGCAGTGCCGATCCATGAACCTGCTTTTTTTAACATAACTGGAAAATCTTTGGGACCAAGAACAACTATAGCGATAGCAACAACTATCAATATCTCAAACCAACCAATAGTAGGCATGTGAGTTATTCTTTATTATTGGAGTCTTTATTTTCGTCAGAAATATTTTTTGGCTCCGTATCGTCAGTCACATCTGACGCCATACCTTTTTTAAAGCTTTTAATACCTTTGGCAACATCTCCCATCAAACTAGAGATTTTACCTCGTCCAAATAATAAGACTACCAATATTACAACAACTGCTATTTGCCAAATTCCTATGCTCATAGAAACTTATAACCTTTTTATTATAAATTTAAAAGTTACTTTTTTGTTACTCTTTCTCTTCGCTATCAAGAGTGCTATTCAGCATCTCATCAATATTAGAATAAATATCTTCTTTTTTTTCTTCCTGCTTCTCTTTATAAAACTTACCTGTTCCAAAAATAGCGCTATCAACACTTGAGCTATCAATCATACCTGCTGCACCTAATTCATCGATATTTGGAAGATCTGATAGTTTTTGGATATTAAAATGACTTAAAAAATCATCTGTAGTTACATATTGAATAGGTCTACCAGGTACATCTTTTCTTCCCCCAGGTTTAACCCAATTTAGCTCCATTAAAATATCAAGTGTATTTGTTCCAAAAGCTACACCTCTTATCTCCTCAATTTCAGCTCTTGTTACTGGTTGGTGATAAACAATTATAGCTAAAGTTTCGACCGCGGCTCTGGATAATTTTTTTTCAACAGTTTTTTCTTGAGACATAAGGTTTGCTAAATTCGGAGATGTTCTAAAAGACCACTTGTCTTTAATGCATACTAAATTTATTCCTCGATTTGAGTATTCTTGTTGTAATTTTTCTAATGATTTTGAAACATTTAATTTTTTTGAAAGTTTGCTTTCAATAGTATCGACATCAAGTGGTTCAGCAGCAGCAAAAATTACTCCCTCTATTTCTTTCTCAATTTCAGTTAATTTTGAGGGAAACTTGACTACATTATCTTTATTAATTTTTTGTTTTTTAATCACTTACTTCCTTTACATAAATATCATCAAATAATTTTTCTTGTTTAATAGAAAGATCGCCTTCTTTAGCAAGCTCAAGAGATCCAGCGAAAATTCCTGCTTTACCAGTTCTTTTATATCTTGAACCAGATTTAAAATTTGCAGGGATTAATTCATCAAGTTTTTTCCAGTCAGCTAGTTTTCCAAAAAAATCTTTAATAGTTTTAATTCCATCTTCTGTGGTAAATACTGGTAATTTTGGAATGTTCATTCTTTGAAAATCTTTAGTCATAATAATAGTTGAATAGGTTTTTAAAAGTTCAAATAAACTTAAATTATATTCAGTGCTGTAAATAGATCTGATACTTCCCTTCATCCCTCTTGTTCTTATTTCACGACCTAACCTTTTTCTTTTAAGCATTTGTTCAGAAAGTAAACGAATAAGTTCTAATTTTTTTAGTTGTAACTTTAATTTTTCTGCCACTTCTTGAACTTTAAATTCTTCCTCTGGGGTTCCAGGTAGTAATAACTTAGATTTTAAATAAGCAAGCCATGTTGCCATTAATAAATACTCCGAGGCTATTTCTAAATTTAAATCTTTTTCTTTTGTAATATATTCATGAAATTGATCTGCTAGCTTTGTTATTGATATTTCTTCAAGATCAACTTTTTGAGCTTTCGCTAAATCTAAAAGAACATCTAATGGACCGTTATAGTTATTTATATCGACATTAAACAAAGCAGAATCAGACACAGACATAACGAGATATTAACTTAAATTCTTGTAAAATAGTGATGTTTTTTTGATAATAAAATTATTTACTAGTGGTGAATTTTCAGCAACAACCTTCATTTCATTGAAATTACCGTTACAATGTAAGGCTAGGTTGCATCCAGCTTTAAAACTTTTAATTGTATTAGTAATTAAGTCATATTTTAAACTCTTCATCGATAAGTCATCAGAAATCAAAACATTTTTAAATCCTATTTGTTTTCGAATTATATTTATAATTTTTTTAGAATGAGTTGCAGTGTTAAGTGGATCAATTTTTTTATAAATAATATGGGCAGTCATGGCGAATAAACTATCTTTATTTTTAAAAGGAAAGAAATCATTTTTACTAAGGTAATTAATGCTCTTATCTACAACTGGTGTAAAATTATGACTGTCTACCTTTGCAAGTCCATGACCTGGTATGTGCTTGATTACCGTGCCTATTGAGTTTTGGTTAAATAAATCAATACAAATATCACCTACCTTTGAAACAATTTTCTTATTTTCTGAGAACGATCTATCACCAATAATATTACTCGATCCCTTAATTCTAAGATCCAACACGGGTAGTGTATTAATATTTACACCTATTTGTTTTAGAAGATATGAAGATTTATCAATGAATAATCTATAAATAATATTAAATTTTCTTTTATCTTTGACATATAATTTTCCAAAATATTCGCCTGTCAAATTATCAAAGGTTATAATATTTTTTAACCTGTTTACTCTTCCTCCTTCTTGATCAATTAAGATAGGATAGTGGGGATCTTTGAATAGCTTTCTGATGCTATGAGTTAATAATTTAGTCTGGTTTATAGATTTAATATTTCTTGAAAATAATATTATTCCCCAGGGTTTTTGTTTTTTTAAAAATTTTACTTCACTAGTTGTTAATTTTAGTGATTTAATACCGGTAATAAAGGCTTTTCTTTTACTTATCATTTTCTAAAAGTTTCCAGAAATTAAACTTTTTTTTCTTATCTTTATTTGTTTGTTTTACATACTCAATGATGTCTTGGGTATCATTTTCTAATACAGGTAAGTTCTCAGAATACAGTTTAATCTTCTCGTCATTATTTTTAAAGGAACGATAAGAATTTTTTAAATTTTCATCAGAAAAATAGTATCTGCCAGTAAAAAAAATAAATACTGAGATAACTATTATAAAAATTAAATATTTGATTTCTTTTAACATTACATTTTAGACGGAGTATCTACACCAACAATATCCATTCCAGATTTTATTACATTAGAAATAACTTTTAAGAATACCAGCTTATCTAACGGAACTTCTTTTTGCTCATTTATAAAACGTTTATCTGGTTGTTGTTTTCCAAGATTCCAATATGAGTGAAATTCTGAGGCTAACTCATATAGATAGACAGGAATTCTATGTGGTTCAAGTTTTGTACTTGATATATCAATACATTTTGGCCATTCAGACAATTTTTTTAAAATTTTTATTTCATCGTCAGAATATTCAAAATTAAAATTATTGGTTTCAATTTTTTTATCTAAATCTTTATTAATGTGTCTAAAAACAGATGAAATTCGTGCATAACAATATTGTACATAATATAATGGATTATCTTTTGACTTTTCTTTTACTGCATCAAAATCAAAATCGAGTTCTGCATCACTGCTTCTGTTCAGCATAATAAATCGTGTAGCGTCTTTGCCAACTTCTTCTATAAGATCATCAACAGTAATATAGTCCCCTTTTCTTTTAGACATTTTAAAAGGTTTATTGTCTTTTATAAGTTTTACTAACTGACTTATTTTACAAATTAATTTATCTTTCTCTCCTGAAAGGGCTTCGACTGATGATGAAATTCTTTTTATATATCCAGCATGATCTGCGCCTAGTATATTAATAAGATAATCAAATTTTCTATCTACTTTATTTTTATGATAAGCAACATCACTTGCAAAATATGTCCATGATCCATCTGATTTTTGGAGAGCACGATCTTTATCATCACCAAAATCTGTAGATTTAAATAACAATTGCTCACGCTCTACCCAATTATTATTGTCCTCACCTTCTGGTGCTTTGATTTTACCTTTATAAACAAACTTATTTTTCTCTAAAAATTGAACAACATTTTCAACTTCTTTGTCTAAAACAATTTTTTTTTCACTTACAAAATTATCGTGATTTATACCAAGACTATTAAGATTGTTTTTAATTAGCAGTAATGCTTGTTCAATTGATAGTTCAGTTAGTTTCTCACAAATTTCATCATAATTATTAAAATTCAAATTAGAGTTAGAGGATATATTTTTTGCAAAATCTATTAAGTAATCACCAGGATATAAATCTTCATTATCAGATGGAAAAGGTTCTTTATGTGTTATTTCTCGTATTCGAAAATATACTGATTTTGTAAAATTAATAATTTGATTGCCATAGTCATTTACATAGTATTCTTTAGTAACTTTGTGTTTATTAAAGATTAAAATGTTTGAAATTACATCTCCAAGTATTGCACCACGACAATGTCCTACGTGTAATGGTCCTGTTGGGTTAGCAGACACAAATTCCACAAGATAATTGTTCTTTTTTTCTTTTTGATTTATTCCAAAAGTTTCAAAATTTTCACTAATTTCTTTAGTAAAATTTGCCCAGAAAGATTTCTTAAACTTTATGTTAATAAAACCAGGCTTAGCAATAGTTATTGTTTCAATTAATTTATCTTTATCTTGTATTATAGGTGCAAGTTGTTCTGCTAGTTCAAGAGGTGGTTTATTATTAATTTTAGATAAAACCATTGCAACATTTGTTGAGATGTCGCAATTAAATTTTGGTGGAGGTATTTCAGCGTTTATTCCATTAAAATTATCAGGAATAATTATTTTATTATCTTTTTTAAGTTCACTAAGTATCGATTTGATTTTTTCTAGATAAATTTCAAAAATATTCATTTATTTGCATTGTAAAGGTTGATTGCATAACGGTCAGTCATACCAGAAATAAAATCTGAGATAGCTCTATATTTATCTTTAGTCAATTGTTCTTTTGTAAGAAATTTTCTAGGTGAAGATTGAATTATCTTGAATAATTTTTTTATAATTTTTTTACCTCTTTGATTTTTTCTTAAAACAGATTTATTATCATACATGTTAGATCTTAAAAATGATTTAATTTCTTTTTCCGAACTTTGAATATTTTTAGAGAAACAAACTATTAATTCTTTTGATTTTGCAATATCTTTAAGAGATTTTATTTTTAATCTCTTTATATTTTTTTGTGTGTTAGTGATCAGGTCTTTTATCATTAGATCAATTGAGTCTCTTACTATCTGATTAATTGCTATTTTATAATTTTTTTTATTTATCTTTTTCTTATAATTTACATAAATATTTTTAAGAAAATTAATCTCACATAGCTCTTCTAATTTAAAAAGATTTGCTTTAATTCCATCTTGAATATCATGATTATTATAAGCTATATCGTCTGAAATAGCTGAAATTTGTGCTTCTAAAGAGGGGAAAGTATTAAATTTAATTTTATTTTTAAAAACTTTTGATCCAATAAGTTTATTTATAATATTCAATTCATGAACTGGTCCATTATGTTTTAAAAGTCCCTCTAAAGTTTCAATGGTAAGATTTAATCCTTTAAATTTTAAATATTTATTTTCTAAAAACATAACAATTCTCAAAGTTTGTAGATTATGATCAAAACCACCATGATTATCCATACATTCATGCAATGCATCTTCTCCAGCATGTCCAAACGGTGTGTGTCCTAAGTCATGAGCTAGACTTAAAGTTTCTGCTAAATCCTCATTTAGATCTAAATATTTTGAGATCGATCTTGCTATTTGGGCAACTTCAATTGAGTGAGTTATTCTAGTTCTAAAATGATCACCTTCAGTGTTTACGAAAACTTGCGTTTTGTGCTTTAGTCTTCGAAACGAGGCACTATGGATAATTCTATCTCTGTCTCTTTGAAAAGGTGATCGATACTTAGAGTTAGATTCTTTATTAAGTCTACCTTTACTTTTAAATACTCCCAACAAAGTGTCTTTTTTCATCCTTTAATTTAAATAATTAAGTATTATATTAGTAATATCAGTGTTCAGTCATGATTAAAGAAATTAAATTTACGGATAAAGCGTTAAAACAAATAGAAAATTTATTGTCAAAAAAAGACGAAGGTTCTTTTTTTAGAATCGCTATTAAAGGTGGTGGTTGTTCTGGTTTTCAATATGAATTTACTTTTGACAAATCAAAACAAGCTGATGATCTTAATTATCAAAATATTTTAATTGATAAAGCTTCAGCTGACTTATTAAAAGGATCTGAAGTTGATTATGTATCTGAATTAATTGGTGAGTCTTTTAAAATTTCCAACCCTCAAACAAAATCTTCTTGTGGGTGTGGAGTTTCATTCTCTCTTTAATGCTCATCTCATCGTGGAATGTTAATTCTGTTAGAGCAAGAATAGAAAATATCAAAAGCTATCTACTAAAATATAAACCAGATATTTTAATGATGCAGGAGATAAAAACTGAGGATATTAATTTCCCTTATGACGACTTTTCCTCAATGGACTATGAAAGTCATGTGTTTGGTCAAAAAAGCTATAATGGTGTAGCAATTATTTCAAAAAAAAAACTAACTAACATTAGAACAGATTTAATTAAGGATAAATTAAAGCAGTCTAGAATTATTTCTGCTGAAGTTGAATATAAGAAAAAAACTATTCAATTAATAAATATTTATACTCCAAATGGAAATCCGGTCGATACAGAAAAATATGATTATAAAAAAAATTGGATGGATCAATTAATCAAACAATTAAAATCCTTATCAAAGAAAAATTCTAACATAATTCTTGCTGGTGATTTTAATGTTATTCCTGCTGCAGAGGATGTTTATAATGTGAAAAGTTTTGAAGATGATGCTTTGTATCGACTTGAAATAAGAAAAAAATTTAGAGAAATGTTAAATCTTGGATTTAGTGATGTTTACCGACATTTTAATGAAGATAAAGAAGGCTATACCTTTTGGGATTATATGAGAGGTGCATGGCAAAAAAATAATGGCATGAGAATTGATCACTTTTTAGTATCAAGTTCGATAATTGATAATATTAGAGGTATTAATATAAATAAAGATCCTCGTGGAAGAGAAAAACCTTCGGATCACACTCCAATTGAAATTAACTTAGCTTAAAGATTTAATTTTATTAACCAATTCCTCGTTAATATTTCTTGGTCCTTTGTCTAATCTGTTTTTATGTCGTCTTTCACCTGGAAGTCTTACTTCACCCATAGACTTCATTTTATCAAAAAATTCATCTGCATGTTTTTGCCAGTCTTTTCCCGATGTTTTATCTGGACTAATTGCTAAAATAAATTCACCACCACTTGGAGGACCACCATCATTATTATCTTTAGCAGCTGTTTCAAAACTAAAATTATCACCAACTAGAGCACCTGCTAATAATTCTACCATCATAGCAATTGCAGAACCTTTATAACCACCGAAAGGAAGCAGCACGCCACCATCAGCTATTTGTCCTGGATCAGTAGTTTCTTTACCATCTTTTGTAAGTCCTGTTCCTAATGGAACTTTGTGCCCTTCTCTTTTTGCTACCTGAACTTCTCCCATAGCCATTGAAGCAGTTGCCATATCATAAACTACAGGCGTATTTCCAGGTCTTGGCCATGCAAATGAAATTGGGTTTGTTCCAAAAAGAGGTTTAATTGCACCAGCAGGTGCAACAGCAGGCTTATAGGAAGTACATGCAAAAGCAACTAAACCATCTTCAGCTAATTTTTCGGTTTCTGGCCACATAGCAGCCATATGATGTGAATTATTTATTGCTAAGACTGCAACACCATTTTCTTTAGCAGCTTTACTTAATTCTGGTAAACTTTTATTTAATACCACTGGAGCTAAACAATTATTTCCTGCAACTTTAATTACAGATGGTGAAATTTTTTTAATCTCAGGTTTTCCTTTGCCATTTATTTTTCCGCTTTTCAATCCTGAAACATAAGCCGGCAATCTGAATAAACCATGAGAAAGTGAACCATCTCTTTCTGCATTTGTTATTAATTCTGAAAGGATTGATGCAGTATCATCATCACATCCATTTGCTAAGAGAGTTTTTTTTGCTAAATTATTAATTTCGTCTAGGGTTAATGAAACAGTGTTCATTATTTTGATTTACATTTCTTACATAAACCAAAAAATTCTAAATTATATTTACTGTATTTCATCCCCGCTTCATCAGCAAAGTTTGATAAATATTTTGACAGTTTAGTATTACTTATTTCAGAAACTTTTTCACAGCTTTCACATATTGAAAATGCTGTAGCCTTTGAAATTTGGCAACTAGAATTCTGACATGCAATGAAGGCGTTTCTACTTTCAATTTTATGGATTTTACCTATTTCAACTAATTTATCTAATGCTCTATAAACTTGTAGAGGTGCATTGATACCTTTTTTCTGTACATTAAAAAGAATTGAATATGCTTTTAACGGCTCAGGAGATTTATCAATCAAATCAAAAATAATTTTTTGGTTTTTTGAGAGATTGTGTTGTTTTTCCATTTTTAAATTTTCACTTAGTTTTTTAATTTAATCGATTGTTTAATTTTAAACAAAGATAATATGAACAATATCAACGCCGCTGCAATAATTGAGGGTCCAGAAGATGTATTAAATTCTAATGAAGAATATAGTCCTAAGATAACTGATAATAAGCCCCCAATTATAGAAAATAGAACCATTTTCTGAGGACTATCAGAGATATTTCTCGCCATTGCGGCAGGAATAATTAACATTCCTGTAATCAATAATAATCCAACCATTTTGATAGAAATAGCAATTACAGCTGCCATTAATATTGTGAAAATAGCTTTTGCTCTATCGGGGTTTAATCCCTCTGCCTCAGCTAATTCATAATTAACAGTTGATGCAAGCAAAGGTTTCCAAATTAATTTAAGTACTATTAAAATTAATGCTCCCCCTGTCCAGATTACAAGTAAGTCATCGGTGGTTACCGCTAAAATATCGCCAAATAATAAACCCATAATATCAAATCTTATAAATGTTAAGAAACCAATAACTACTAATCCAACTGCTAATGATGAATGTGCTAAAAGACCCAACAATGCATCACCAGGAAGATTGGTTTTTTTCTGAAGCTGAATTAATATTAATGCAATAACTGATGAAATTAAAAATACAGAAATGGCGATGTTTAAATCAAATGTATAAGCCATTGTAACTCCAAGAAGAGCTGAGTGGGAAAGTGTATCACCAAAATAAGACAATCTTCTCCACACAACAAAACATCCAAGTGGGCCAGTTACAAATGCAATTCCAATACCTGCAACTAGAGCTCTTATAAAAAAATCATCAAACATTTAATTTTTCTTTATTTCCCCTTGATCAGAATGAACATGATCATGCTTATGCTCGTATGTTGTTAAAATTTGAGAAGCTTTTTCACCAAACAAAGCTTTATATTCATTATTTTTTGCTACATCTAGAGGTGAGCCTGAACAACAAACATGGCCATTTAAACAAACTACGTGATCTGTTGCAGTCATCACCATATGCAGATCATGAGAGATTAATAATATTCCACAATTTAAAGTATCAGATATTTTTTTAATTAATTCGTACAAAGCAATCTCACCTGTATAATCAACTCCCTGTACTGGTTCATCTAAAACTAATAATTCTGGTTTTTTAGAAATTGCTCTTGCAATTAAAACTCTTTGAAATTCACCACCAGATAAACTACCTAAATTTTTATTTTTAAGATGAATTACACCTGTTAATGATAATGCTTCATCAATAGCACTATCTTCAATAGTTTCTGTTAAAAGCATAAAATCATGAACTCTTATGGGTAAAGTCCAATCAATTGAAATTTTTTGAGGAACATAACCAACTTTGGTTGTATATTTTTCAACACTGCCCTCAATATTTTTATAAATTCCTAAAGCAATTTTAGCAGTGGTACTTTTACCAGAACCATTTGGACCAATGAGGGTTACGATTTTACCCTTTTCAACCGTAAGAGAAACACCTTCCACTAACCATTTTTCGCTTTGGCGAAAACCAGCATTATTTAATTTAACTAAAATATTATTATTAGAATTCATTTAACCCTTGACTTGTAAATGTTATATTATTACATAGTGTTATATTATAACAATAAATTAATACTATATTTATGAAAAACCTAAAAAAAATTCCAATAATCATATCAATTTTATCTTTATTTACTTTTTTTCTACCAGCCAATGCTGATATTAAAGTAGTTGCCTCAATTAAACCAATACATTCGTTAGCTAGTTACCTTATGAACGGAGTGGCTAAACCTGATTTAATTGTGGATGGATATGCATCTCCACACGGATTTGCAATGAAACCATCTCATGCAAAAATGTTACAGAATGCTGATTTAATTTTTTGGGTTGGTGAAGATTTAGAAAGTTTCCTTGAAAAACCATTAGGATCAATTGCTAAGAAAGCTGAAAAAATTGAATTAATGCAAGTTAAGGGTCTTCAAATTTTAAAGTTTAGAGAAAGAAATATTTTTGATGATCACGACGATCATGGACATGATGATCATGGTAAAAAAGACGATCATGATGATCACGACCACGACTCACATGCTAAAAAGGATGATCACGACGATCATGGACATGACGATCATGAAGGACATGCACACGGTGAATTTGATCCACACATCTGGCTAGATCCTATTAATGCAAAAGTAATTTTATTTGAAATGTCTAAGCACTTAATTGAAAATGATCCTCAAAATGAGAAAATTTATAGAGAAAATTTAAGTAAAGGATACAAAGAAATTGATAAACTTACTAAAGATGTTTCATCTGAATTAAGTAATAGTGTTGCTTCAATTGTTTTTCATGATGCTTATCAATACTTTGAAAAGAGATTTAGTGTAAATATATTAGGTGCGTTTACAGTTAATACAGATGTAATGCCTGGAGCTGAGCAATTAGCGGAAATTAGAGAAGTAATCGAAAACGATAAAGTTGCATGTGTATTTTCAGAACCACAATTTAATCCTGATATAATTAAAGCTGTAGCAAAAGATATGAATATAAAAACTGGTGTCGTTGATCCATTAGGAGCAACATTAAATCCAGGTAAAGATTTATATTTTTCTTTGATTAAAAATATGTCAGCATCATTTAAAGGTTGCTAATACTAGTTCATATTTCTATATTAAACACTTTATGAATATTAATTAAAGCAATCCGATAAATATAATTTAGTATTTTTCGGCCTGCAAAAAAAAGTAGCTCTAGATAAATGAAAATTGAATATTATTTTAGTATCTTGTCTCCCTTTGCCTATCTGGGAGCTGATAGGTTTACAAAAATAGTAAGTAAATATAATTTAGAGGTTATAGAAAAACCACTTGATTTAGTTGGTGAAATTTTTCCAAATACTGGAGGATTGCCAGTTCCCAAAAGACACCCTGCTAGACAAAAGTACAGACTTTTAGAAATGGAGAGAATTTCAAGTAAATTAGGTTTACCAATTATTAAACAGCCAAAGTTTTTTCCACCAAAAGATCCACATTTAGCAGCAAAATTTTTAATAGCCTCAAATAAAATGGGAAATAAACTTCATTTTGGAAATGAATGTTTAAAATATTTGTGGTCGATGGATAAAGATATTTCAGATCACACTATACTTCAGGAAATTTGTGAAAAATTAAATTTAAATTTTGAAGAAACGAAGAATTTAGCTTTAACTGATGATGTAAACTTGGAGTATCAAAAGAATTCAAAAGATGCAGTTGATAACGATGTATTTGGCTCTCCTTCGTATGTCTTAAATAATGAGATTTTTTGGGGTCAAGATCGATTAGATTATCTTGAAGATGCATTAAAAAAGTAATTTAAAATTGCAAATTTCATATATCTTTATTTTTACTTTGATTAAAAATATGACAGATCCATTTAAAGGTTGCTAATATTATTTCATATTTCTATATTAATTGAAGTAAGGATTATTAATGTTATTTTTTTTATTAAAAGTTGTTGGTGCAGGTATTATAATTGCTTTTGCAAGCTGGTTAGCTGGTCAAAATCCAAAACTAGCTGGATTTATTATAGCCTTACCTTTGGTATCCTTGATTGCAATCCTATTCTCGTACTATGAGCACAATGATACAGAGAAGACAATCATGTTTACAAAAAGTATTTTTATAGCAGTGCCTGCTAGCTATTTATTTTTCTTACCGTTCTTTTTTGCAAAATCTCTAAATATGAATTTTGCAATAATTTACGTCTCTGGCCTATTATTGTTGGTAGTTGGCTATTTTATACATAAGTACATAGTAAATTTCATTTAAAAGAGTAATTTTAACAAATCTTTAACATAAAAGTCATAAACACTAAGAAAGGATAATTATGTTTATAAAAAAATATCTAAAATGGATTAGTACAGCTCTTGTTTTAACAGGAATATTATTAACTAATTTAAATATCTACCCTATCAATATTTACTTCCACGGTTTAGGAGTTGTGGGTTGGACTATCGCAGGATTTATATCCAAGGATAAAGCTATTTTAACCAACTTTGGATTACAAATACCATTGTTCTTAATAGGAATTTATAAGATTATTATTTAGTGAAAAATATATTATTTGTTTGTACAGGAAACTCTGCAAGAAGTATTATAGCTGAGTCTTTAGTTAATAATAGATATAATGATAAGTTCAAAGCCTATAGTGCTGGTAGTAATCCTTCTGGAGAAATTAACAAAGATATAAAACATTTTTTAAATAATAAAGGTTTCAATCTTCAAAACTACTCATCCAAAAATTTTAATATTTTTGTTAAAGGAGAAATCAAAATTGATCATGTTATTACTGTATGTAATAATGCAAATAATGAAGTATGTCCTATTTGGCCTAAGGAAAATCAAATCATACACTGGGATATTGAAGATCCAGTAACAAAACTAAATGATGCTAGTGAGGATAAAAAATTTAAGATAATTACTGATACTTTTAATAATATTGATAAAAGAATTAAAAATTGGTTTCTAAATGAAAAATACTAACAAAATATTTTTAGGTGAATTTATTGGAAGTAGCTTTTTAGTAATGGTAATTGTCGGGTCTGGAATAATGGCTGAAAATCTCACAAATGATAATGCTTTGAGATTAACGGCTAATACACTCGCAACTGGTGCTGGCCTATTTGTATTAATAACTGCTTTTGCAAATATTTCAGGTGCACATTTCAATCCTTTTGTGAGTTTAGCGATGTTTTTAAGAAAAAAAATCAATGGAAAACTTCTCATCATATATATTCCTGCCCAAATACTTGGTTGTTTGCTAGGTGTTGTGTTGGCTAATGTTTTTTTTGAACACGATATTCTTGAGTTATCGACAAAAAATAGAGATGGTTTTCATATTTTCTTATCTGAAATAATTGCTACTTTTGGTTTAATTTTTATTATTTTTGCTACTCAAAAAGATGGCAAAATAACAATAGCTGCTAGTGTTGCAACATATATTATGGCTGGTTATTGGTTTACATCATCAACATCTTTTGCAAATCCAGCTGTTGCAATAGCTAGAACTTTTACTGACTCTTTTACAGGAATTAATTATTTGAATACGCCTACATATATTTTAGCTGAATTTTTGGGAGCCCTTATAGCTGTATATTTTATTAAAAAATTAATTAAATAAATACAACTTTATTGAGAAATAAAAAATATTTAAAAGTAGACATCAATATTAAATAGTTTACTAGTTAACGAATCCACCCTTAATTCTCAAATTAGTTTATTCTTTTATAGAATTTTTTTTACTCTCATATTACATAGATCTTAAGTCATGAATCGATAGGAACCGAAAACAATAATATAAAGGAGATAAAAAATGGAAATGACTTTAGTTTACACGGTTATAGGGTTTGCCCTTGCCGGTTATAGCGTAATCGCTAACGACTCAATTCAAACACTTGGTACATTTATAGCTTCAAAGAAGAAGTGGTTTAAATGGTATACACTTGCAGGATCTGCATCAGCTGTAATGATTTTTGCGTTAGCATGGGGATGGTATTCATATGATGGTGATATTTCTTATGGAAGATTAACTAGAATACCTTATCAAGAAATTCAGTGGTATCATGCAGTAGCGCCTGCAATATTGCTATTATTAACAAGAATTGGAATACCGGTATCTACTACTTTCTTAGTTCTTTCAGCATTTGCTTCAACAGTTGTGCTTGAAAAAATGCTATTAAAAAGTGTAGTTGGATATGGTTTAGCGGCAATGGTCGCTTATATTGCTTGGATAGTAGTATCAAAATTTATCAATGAAAAATTAGATGAAGTTGATGAAAAATATATTGGCTTTTGGAGAAATGCTGTTTGGATTTCTTCAGGTTGGTTATGGTGGGTTTGGTTATCTCACGATGTAGCTAATATTGCAGTATATCTACCTAGACAGTTAGATTTAACATTACTTTTGATTGTAATGGCTTACTTCACTGCATTATTATTTTATATTTTCTACATTCAAGGTGGACCAATTCAGAAAGTTGTTTTGGAGAAGACAGGAACAAGATATGCAAGATCAGCTACAATTATTAACGTAATTTATGCTGGTGTCTTATTCTACTTTAAAGAACTTAATGATTTACCTATGTCAACTACATGGGTTTTCGTTGGTTTATTATGCGGTAGAGAACTTGCAATTTCAACAATGAATAAAGAATATAAATTTAAGTATGTCTTCCCATTAATTGGTAAAGACTTTCTTAAAATGATCTTTGGATTAAGTGTTTCAGTTGGAATTGTTTTAGCAATTCACTACATAATTATTCCAAATAGTTGGTTTTAAATTTATTTATATGGTCGTGTTAATTATTTAACACGGCCATAAACGTCCTGGTATCGAACAATATCTGTTTCTTTTAAAATTGAGCCTACTTGTGCTTCAATAATTTTTACTGGTTTTTTGTAGGGATTTTCTATTCTATGGATTGCACCAAGTGGAATAAAAATAGTTTCATCAGGTTTCATTGTAAAATATTTCTTATTTAAAGTAATTTTAGGTTTACCGTGAGTAACTACCCAGTGTTCAGCTCTATGATGATGTTTTTGAAGACTTAATATACCTTTTGGTTTTACATATAATTCTTTAATTAGAAATTCCTTTCCGTTAAATAGATTTACATAACTACCCCAGGGTCTATGAAATACATTCTTTTTTTTAAAATAATGTCTTTTATTTCGTCCATACATTTTGCAAATTTCTTTCCAAGATCCTAAATCAGACCAAGGGATATCAAATTTGATAGCGTTTATATCTTTAGTTTTTTCTAATATTGCATAGTCAAAAGACTTTGCTGTCGCTTTGGTAAATGCTTGTTTGTTTAAATAATACACATTACTTTTATATTTTGCATTTGTTACAGCTTTGTTACAGTTTCGGTAAATATTTGGTTGGTATTTCTTGAAATTATTAATTATTGAATCTTTTCTCAAATAAAACATTCCAGAATTCCAGTAACCTTTTTTACTAATTATTTGTTTAGCTTTGGCCTGCTTGGGCTTTTCGATAAATTTAGTTACTTTAGTATTTTTTGTTAAAAAATAACCAAATTCACTAGAAGGCATCGTAGGTTTAATCCCAAAAATAAAGATATTATTATGAGTAAGTTTCTTTTGATTTTTTTTGATAGCTTTATTGAATAAACCAACCTTCTCTATCAAATGATCTGCTGCTAAAAACATTAAAGGTTGTTCATTTGGAATATCCTTTATTAATGCCGTACTTAATATAGCTGGTGCTGTATTTCTTTTAGCTGGCTCTAAAACTATTTTAAATTTTCTTATTTTGTGTTTCTTTAAGTGTTGTTTTACTTGTCTTAAATATTTAGCATTTGTACTTATAACTGGTGCATCAAATATCGATGCTTTTGTTCTCTCTAATGTTTTTCCAAGTAATGTCCAATTACCAAAATCAATAAACTGTTTAGCTTGATGATTTTTAGAATTTGGCCAAAGTCGAGTTCCAGCACCTCCACATAAAATGACTGGACGAATTTTCATTAAATCTCTGAATAATCCTTAACTTCTTTTTTCTTACCTGGGTGTGTTGGTGCGCCTAAAAACGCTGGACCAACAGTTTGAGCATATTTCCATAAAGTACCAGATCCAAAATCAGATTTTCTTGCTCTCCATTTTCTTTTTCTAGAAGCTAATTCTTTTTTAGAAAGTCTGACATTGATAGTTCCTTTTTTTGCATCGATATCAATGATATCTCCATTACGTAAAAGGCCTATAGGACCTCCCAGGGCAGCCTCAGGGCCTACATGTCCCACACAGAAGCCTCTGGTAGCTCCAGAGAACCTTCCATCAGTTATAAGAGCTACTTTCTCCCCTTTTCCCTGTCCATAGATTGCACCTGTTGTAGATAACATTTCTCTCATACCAGGACCACCTACTGGTCCTTCGTATCTAATTATAATTACATCACCATCATTATACTTTTTGCTTTGAACAGCTTTCATTGCACTTTCTTCATTGTCAAAGCATCTTGCTTTTCCAGTAAATTGTAATTTTGCTAATCCTGCAACTTTTACTATCGCACCATCTGGTGCTAAGTTACCTTTTAATCCAACAACCCCTCCTGTAGGTGATAATGGATCTTTATAAGATCTCATTACTTTTTGTTTAGGATTAAATTTAATATTTTTTAAATTTTCTTTCATTGTTTTTCCAGTAACAGTCATGCAATCACCGTGAATGTAGCCACCTTCATATAAAGTTTTTAATAACATTGGGACACCACCTGCTAACCACATATCTTTTGCAACGTATTTTCCACCTGGTTTTAAATCAGCAAGATAAGGAGTTCTTTTAAAAATTTTAGCAACGTCCATTAAATCAAATTTTATTCCTGCTTCATTTGCAATTGCTGGTAAATGTAATCCAGCATTAGTTGATCCACCTGTTGCAGCAACGATTGTTGCAGCATTTTCTAAAGCTTTTCTTGTTACAATATCTCTTGGCTTAATTTGTTTTTTTAAAAGTTGCATAACCATTTTGCCACTTTCTTTTGCATACTTATCTCTTTCTTCATACGGAGCTGGAGTTCCTGCTGAATATGGTAATGCTAATCCAATAGCCTCAGATACACAGGCCATAGTATTTGCAGTAAATTGGCCTCCACAAGCACCTGCACTAGGACAAGCAACTAATTCTAATTTTCTTAGTTCTGCTGCTGACATTTTACCTGATGAATGTTTTCCAACCGCTTCAAATACATCGACAACTGTTACGTCTTTACCTTTGTATCTTCCTGGAAGAATTGATCCACCATATATGAATACACTTGGAACATTTAATCTAACCATCGACATCATTAAACCTGGTAAAGATTTATCACATCCTGCAATACCAACTAATGCATCATAGCAATGTCCTCTGACTGTAAGCTCTGCTGAGTCTGCAATTACTTCTCTAGAGATTAAAGAAGATTTCATTCCTTCATGACCCATGGCAATTCCATCAGTGACAGTGATAGTGCAAAATTCTCTTGGAGTTCCTCCATTTGATCTAACACCTTTTTTAACCGATTGTGCCTGTCTCATTAATGCTATGTTACAAGGAGCAGCCTCATTCCATGTTGAAACCACGCCAATAAAGGGTTTTGCTACATCTTTCTCAGTTTCACCCATAGCATAATAAAATGATCTATGTGGAGCTCTATCTGCTCCTAATGAAGTATGTCTGCTTGGAAGTTTCTTCTTGTTAAATTTTGTCATTATATACCCTTTATTGTTATTGATATCTTATCAACATCGTTCTTTAAATTATTATAATTAGTTTTTTCTTGTTCAACAATCTCTTTTGGTGCCCTATCTACAAAACTTTTATTTTCTAGTCTTTGAGATATCTTATGCATCTCTTGTTCTAATCGTTCTTGTTTGCTAGTTAAATTTTCTTTTATTAACTTTAAATCAACATCTTTATCAAAATATATCTTAAATAAATCACCTGCTACAACCATTGTTGCTGCGGGTTTATCTAAATCATCACTTAAAATGTTATTTATTCTCCCTAATTTTTTAAGAATTATTTCATTTGAGCTAATAAATTGCTTTTGATCTTTGTTAATATTGTTAATTGAGATGTCTATAAATGAACCAGGGCTTACATTTAGCTCATTTTTAAACGACCTTAGCTCAGATATAATATTAATTATATTTTCTACCTGATCTGTGTGTGAATCTTTAGTTGATTTTGCAGATATCCAATTTTTAAACATTAGAAAGTCATTGCCCTTATTATCAAATTTATTTTTAAGCCAAATTTCTTCAGTAACAAAGGGGATAAATGGATGTAATAAAACTAGTATTTGTTTAAATACGTAGGTTGAAACTTTTCTCACCTCTTCTTTAGCGTCCTTATCATCTGAAAAGAGAATTGTTTTAGAAAGCTCTAAGTACCAATCACAATAAGAATGCCAAGTAAATTGATAAGCATTTTTTGCAGCTTCATCAAATCTATAATCTTCTAAGTTTTTAACTATTTTATTAGTAGTTTCTGCTAACTCAGAATATATCCATTTATTAATATTAACTTTTAAATCTGGAATTTGATCTGTATTTTTAAAATCACATTCATTGGTAATTAAAAAATTATTAGCATTCCATAGTTTATTTAAAAAGTTTCTATAACCTTTAACTCTATCCTCTGAAAGTTTAACATCAGTTCCAGGTGAAGCCATTGAAAGAAGCGTAAATCTTAAAGCGTCAGCACTATATTTTTCAATTAAATCTAAAGGATCAATAACATTTCCTTTTGATTTAGACATTTTTTGTCCTTTTTCATCTCTAACTAAAGCATGAACATAAATATCTTTAAAAGGTTCTTTGTTTAAAAATTCAGTTCCAAACATAATCATTCTTGCAACCCAAAAGAAAATAATATCAAAGCCTGTTACTAAAACTGATGTTGGATAAAACTTCTCAACAAATTTTTTATCATCAGGCCATCCAAGTGTTGCAAATGGCCAAAGTCCAGATGAAAACCAAGTATCTAAAACATCAGGATCTCTATTCAATTCTACATCTTTGCCATAATGTTTATTAGCTAATTGTTTTGCTTCATCTTCATTGTATGCAACAAAAATTTTATGATCAGGACCATACCAAGCAGGTATTTGATGACCCCACCAAAGTTGTCTTGAAATACACCAAGGTTCTATATTGTTCATCCACTGAAAATAAGTTTTTGACCAATTCTCAGGAAAGAAATTTGTTTTCTTTGAATTTACAACATCTTTAGCTTTAACTGATAATTTACCTGCATCAGCAAACCATTGTTCTGTTAGGAAAGGTTCAATTATTGAATTGGATCTATCTCCGTAAGGAACTTTATTTTTAATATTCTCTTCTTTTACAAAAAATTCTTTTTCTTTAAGCTCTTTTAAAATTTGTTTTCTTGCTTCAGAGCGATCAAGACCTACGTAATGTTTTGGGGCGTTTTCATTTATTTTTCCTGCTTCAGTAAAAATATTTATAATTTCCAGATTATTTCTTTGACCTACATCATAATCATTAAAGTCATGCGCTGGAGTTATTTTTAAAGCACCAGTTCCTTGTTCAGGATCGGCATAGTCATCTTCTATAATTTTTATTTTTCTTCCAACAATTGGGATTGTTACAGACTTACCAACATAAGATTTAAAACGATCATCTTTTGGATTAACAGCGATTGCCGTATCACCCAACATTGTTTCAGGTCTTGTGGTTGCAATTGTTATAAATTGATCCGTTCCATCAATTGGATATTTAATATAATAAATTTTTGAATTTACTTCTCTTTGATCAACTTCTAAATCTGAAATAGCTGTTTTTAAAACAGTATCCCAATTTACTAATTTTTTATCCTTATAAATTAAACCTTTATTATATAGATCAACAAAAACCTTTATTACTGATTTTGATAAATTTTCATCCATCGTGAAGGCATTTCTGGACCAATCACAAGAACAACCAAGTTTTTTCAATTGATTGATAATTATATCCCCATATTGCCCTTTCCACTCCCATACTTTTTCAATGAATTTTTCTCTACCAATTTCATTTTTATCAATTTTTTCAGAACTAAGTTTTTTCTCAACTAAAGCTTGCGTAGCAATTCCTGCGTGATCGGTTCCTGGTTGCCATAAGGTCTCATAATTATTCATTCGATGATAACGAACTAATAAATCTTGAATAGAATTATTCAGAGCATGGCCCATATGAAGACTGCCAGTTACATTTGGAGGAGGTATTACTATAGAAAATTTTTTAGAATTTTCTTTAGGTTTAAAAAGACCATTTTTTTCCCAATAAGAATAAATTCTATCTTCAACATCAGAATGTATATATTTATCGTTACTCATGGATTTTAAAGTTTATAATTTAATAATCCAAATTAACAATAATCAATTTATATCGTTATTTAATAGACTAATGAAAAATATTTAATATAAAAAGGCATCTGTAGCTATAAGTCAAAAAATAAGATGGCAACGTGGCGGAATGGTTACGCAGAGGATTGCAAATCCTTGTATCCCGGTTCGATTCCGGGCGTTGCCTCCAAAATAAATCTTGTTTTAGTGACAAAAGAAAGTAAGTTGCTTTTTACATTCCTCGGTAGCTCAGTTGGTAGAGCAGTTGACTGTTAATCAATTGGTCGCAGGTTCGAGTCCTGCCCGAGGAGCCAAAAAAGTTTTAGACTAAAAAAATAAAATAGGAAAATATAAAATTTATTTACGGGTCTTAACTAAATTTTATTTTAGCCAGTCTTTGTAATTCCAACTGAAGAAATCTGTAAAGATTTATTAAATTTTAATTTTTGATCAGCTGTTAACTCAGAATATAATTTTGTTAAAAAATTATAATTCACATTCATATGACCTTCTTGTGATTTTTCTAAATTAATTAAGTATTCTGAAAAATCTTCAAAAAAGTAATTTATTGGTACCTTCAAATAATTTGATAGTTGTAATAACCTAATTGAACTTACTCCGTTAGTACCTTTTTCGTATTTTTGAATTTGTTGAAATGTTACGTTGATTGCTTTGGCCACCTTAGTCTGCGTCAAACCTAAAGCTAATCTTCTTAGCTTAAGCTTGTTGCCTAAGTGTTTGTTGAAATTATCTTCCATTAAGACCCCTCTTAATTAAATTTTAAAGTCTCATTCAACAGAATATTTAAATACCCTGCAACAGAAAAATTTTTATATTTTACTGTAATTTTGTAAGATTTTAAAAGCTGTCAAGCATAAGTTGATATTAAAAACATATATTAAGCTTGATTTATCTGATGAAAGATTAGTCTAGTATTTATGTTTTTTATAAAATTTGACTTAAAAATAGCTTAGTTCTTTCATTTTTAGGATTTGCAAAAAACTCCTTGGTATCTGCTTTTTCTACTATTTTTCCTTCATCCATAAATATCATACTATCTGCCACTTCCTTAGCAAATCCCATTTCATGTGTAACAACAATCATTGTCATACCTTGGTTTGCTAAATTTACCATAACATCTAAGACCTCTTTAATCATTTCAGGGTCTAGTGCTGATGTTGGCTCGTCAAATAACATAATCTTTGGCTCCATGCACAAAGCTCTTGCAATTGCAACACGTTGCTGTTGACCACCAGATAGTTGACCTGGAAATTTTTGAGCTTGGTCTAATATTTGCACTCTTTCTAAATGTTTTAATGCTAATTCTTCAGCGTCTTTCTTAGGTAATTTTTTAACCCAAATAGGTGCAAGAGTGCAATTGTCTAAAATTGACAAATGTGGAAATAAATTAAATTGTTGAAAAACCATACCAACTTCAGCTCTTACTTGTTCAATATTTTTAGTATCTTCTGAAATTTCAGTACCATCAATAATGATGTTACCTTCTTGATGTTCTTCTAGTCGGTTTATACATCTAATTAAAGTTGATTTTCCAGATCCAGATGGTCCACAGACTACAATTTTCTCTTTTGGCATTACCTCAAGATTAATTCCACTTAGAACCTGAAAATCACCAAACCACTTGTTTACATCTTTGATTTGTATAATTGCTTCAGACATTTGCTACCTATCAGTTTTATATTTGAGTTCCAAATTATAGCTATATTTACTCATAGCATAACAAATAATCCAGAAAATTATCGCTGCAAAAACATAGCCCTCCATTGCATAACCTAACCATTTTGGATTTGTTTTTGCCATTTGCAACATTCCAGCAAGTTCTGCTAAACCTACTACAAAAATTAAGGGAGTGTCTTTCACTAATGCTAAAAATGTATTTGCCATTCCTGGTATAACTAATTTCAGTGCTTGTGGTAATATTACAAAGATGTGCATTTTCCAATAACCCATTCCTAAAGACTTTGCTGCATCGTATTGACCTCTTGGAAGAGCTTGTAGACCACCTCTGATAACTTCTGCAACATAAGCTGCCTCAAATAAAGAAATAGCAATAATCACCCTTACAAGTTTATCCATGAAAAAATCTTCAGGCAAAAACATTGGAAACATTACAGATGACATAAATAAAACCGTAATTAAAGGCACACCTCTCCAAAATTCTATAAAACCAACCGATACATATTTTACTATTGGTAACTCAGTTCGTCTTCCTAAAGCAAGAGCCATTCCCAAAGGAAAGCAAAAAATTAAACTAAAAAAAGAAACAATAAAAGTTAAAGATAAACCACCCCAAGCGCCTGTTTCAACCCATTCTAATCCAAATTCACCACCAGATATTAAATAATAAATTAATATAAAGGCAATGATTGGATATATTACAACATAATATAATGTTAAAAGGTTTCTATACTTTTGTGGAGTAACAAAACCAACAAAAGCCAAAACGACTAAAAAAATAAATGCTAAGTTTACTCTCCAAATATGTTCGTTTGGATACATCCCATACATAAACCTTTTGAACCAAACTTTTATATAAGTCCAACAAGCACCTGATCCTGTACATGCATCTTTTGAATCACCTGAAATATTTGCATCCAAAATCATCCAACTCATCACAGGAGGAATTGCTTTAATAATTAAAAAAATGATTAGTAAAGTTAAAGCAGCATTAAAATTATTTGTATTAATATTTTTATTTAACCTATCTAGGTTTTTTATTCCTGAAAATTCAATCCTCATTAAATGAAAACCAAACATTCCTAATAAAAAAGGTAAAACTATACTTATGATTGATGGTAAATAAGAAGTAATGTTTAACTTTAAGAATGAATTGAGAAATACATCCAAAATAGAAATTCCAACTAAAAAAGATCCTAAATACAAATTGTTTTGTAAATTGTCTTTTGAAGGTCTTAATAAATTTAATGTGCCCATTATTTTTCTACAATTGCAATTTTAGCGTTATACCAATTCATGAAAAATGATATTGATAAACTTAAAGTTAAATATGTGAGCATTGTTATTGAAACAATCTCAATTGCTTTTCCAGTTTGCATCAGAGCTGTTCCTGCAAAAACTAAAACTAAATCAGGATATGCGATAGCAGCAGCTAGGGATGAATTTTTTGTTAAATTCAAATACTGATTTGTTGTCGGTGGAATTATTATTCTCAGTGCTTGAGGCATAATAATTAGATTTAAAACTTGCTTTCTATTTAAACCGATAGATGATGCGGCTTCTCTTTGTCCTTTTCCAACACCCTGAATACCCGCTCTTACACATTCAGCAACAAATGTTGCAGTATAAAGTGATAAAGCTATTACTAATGACAATAATTCTGGGGGTATACTTAAACCACCTTCAAACTTAAATGAGGTTTTTGCTAATTGTTTAAGCTCTGGTGTTTCATAGCCCACATTAACACCGCCAAATAAGAACGTTAAAAGCGGTAATACAAATAGAATCGCTATTGAGATGTTTAATACGGGTAAATGCTTACCAACATTTTCTCTGAGTTTTTTAGCTTGAATTCTAACAAATATAATTACAATTATTGCAGCAACAACTGAATAAATAAAAACATCTAAATTTTCCCAAATTAAAGATGGTGTATAAAAACCTTTTATTGTTAAGTATGAGGCACCAAAAATAGCTTCTGCATCTTGAGGTAATGGTAATGCTCTAAGAGCGGCATAGTACCAAAAGAAAATTTGTAAAAGAAGTGGAATGTTTCTAAAAAATTCGACATACCAGGCAGCTGTAGTTCTAATTAAATAATTAGGAGAAAGTCTTGCTATACCAACTATAACACCAAGTATTGTACATAAGATTATTCCTAAAATAGATACTAATAAAGTATTTAATAGACCTACTAAATATGCTCTTGCATAACTATCTGAGCCACTATACTCAATTAATGAAAATTGAACATCAAATGAAGATTCTTGAGATAAAAATCCATATCCAAAATCTATTCCTCTGTTTTCCATGTTTAATTGGGCATTCATGGTAAAAAAACCAAAGATTAATATAACAACGAGTAAGGTTATTGCTTGAGGAAGAATTTTTTTAAGCTTCATTAAGAGGAATATATTTAATATTAAAAAAAGGGCTAGATAAATCTAGCCCTTTTTGGATTGTTTTAATTTACTATTATCTTGCAGGTGGTACGTAAAGAATTCCACCTTTAGTCCATAACTCATTTGGACCTCTATCTGGTAGGATTCCAGTATCAGCTATATTTCTTTTATAACTTTCACCATAATTACCTACTTGAGTGATAATTCTATAGTTCCAATCATTATCAAGACCAAATGCTGCACCCATTTCACCTTCAGCACCAACTAATCTTTTGATTGCTGGATTGTCTGAAGTTTTCATCATGTCAGCATTACCTGAAGTAATTCCATACTCCTCAGCTTCGATCATAGTATTTAAAGACCATCTTACGATATCTTCCCATACTGAGTCACCTTGTCTAACAACAGGGCCTAATGGCTCTTTTGAAATAGTTTCAGGTAAAACAATGTGCTCATCTGGATTAGACATTTTAGTTCTTTGTGCAGCTAACCCTGATTTATCAGTAGTGTAAGTATCACATCTACCAGCATCATAAGCTGCTACGACTTCATCAGCTTTTTCAAAAGCTACAGGCTCATAAGAGATTCCTCTAGAATTAAAGAAGTCTCTCATGTTTAGCTCAGTTGTTGTACCTATATTTGTACAAGCTGAGATACCATTTTTGAATTGGTCTGTTGAAGTAATACCAGAACTTTTTCTAACCATGAAACCTTGACCATCGTAGAAGTTTACTCCAACGAAAGTAAGTCCAATATCAGCATCTCTAGAAAGAGTCCAAGTTGTGTTTCTTGATAAGATGTCAATCTCACCAGAAGTTAAAGCCGTAAACCTCTCTTTAGCACTTAGTGGTGTAAACTTAACTTTGCTTGCATCACCTAGCACTGCAGCAGCTACTGCTCTACATACATCAACGTCTATACCAGTCCAATTTCCTGCAGCATCAGCATTAGAAAATCCTGGAAGACCTTGAGATACTCCACATCTTACAAAACCCTTTTTTTGAGTGTTTTTAAGTGTCTTAGATTTTTTAGCAGCCATAGTTTCTGTTGTAAAAGTAAACAACACAGCAACCATAGCGACTAAAGAAGTTAATTGTTTTAAGTATTTAAACATTATTCTTCCTTTTGTTTTTTTATTTGTTAACAAATAATTCAAAATTACTTTTGAATATTCATAATTTAAGCATGATAAATATTTACCATCAAGATAAATTTCGAGACAATTATGACCCAAAATGAGCAAGATGGCGCGCCCTGGAGGATTCGAACCTCCGACCCTCGGTTTAGAAAACCGATGCTCTATCCAGCTGAGCTAAGGGCGCATAAATATTATGATACTGTTATAATACTAAATTAATATTTAAAAAGAAATTTTTTAGCTATCAATAATAAAGATAATAATTCAACCCTACCTATAATCATAAAAAAAATAAGAAAATATTTAGTTGAAAAATGTAAGTTTTGAAAGTCAAAATCACTTATTCCGTAGGCAGATGAATTTACGGTATTCATTAAGGTTAATACTGCCAATGTAAATGAATTTTCGAACTCAATATTACTTAAAGATAACACAACTGTTAATGAGAAAAGAGAAATAATAAAAATTAAAACTGTTAAAAAATATTTATTGATATCAGATGTATCAAAATTAATTTTAGATAAAATAAGTTTATTCATAAATATTTTATTGGGTTTGCTGAAAGAGAGAATTTGATTAATTGAGTATTTGGAAAGAGAATAAACTTTTAAAAACTTTAAACCTGAACTTGTTGACAAAAAAGAACCCCCAACTATGACTAGAATTAAATAAATAAAATTTAAATTTTTTTGTTCAACTTCAAGAGATATACCAATATTTGAAATACTACTTACTAAATTTAAAAAATTGAATGAAAAATTTTTATCATAACTAAAAAATATGAAAAAAATACTTACCAATATTAAAAAATACAAAAACAAATGAATATCTTCATAAAAAAAATTAAGATTTTTTTTTCGCAAAAAAATTAAATTATAAGTGAAAAAGATACTGAAGAAAGATATTAGCATTAAAAGAGAGAAAACAATTATTTGAGTATTCTTTAATAATATTGTTGATATTTCATTATCAGGTAAAAAACCTCCAGAGGAAATAACTGTCATTGCTAAATTAAGAGAGTTAAATGTTCTGATACCAAAAATATTTAAAACTATAAAAATAAAAATTGTTAAACTTGAGTACAAAAGAAAAATTTTAATAGTTTGTTTCAAAATCTCAGAGCTGCTGAAAGATAAAAAATTTGTTAATGATTTTTTTAAACTCTCATCATAAATATCAATCAGAAAAATTATTGAAAATAAAAAATATAACCCACCAATCCATTGGATTGATGATCTCCATAATATTAAGCCTTGATCTATATGTTTAATATTATCAAAAATGCTGAAACCTGTTGAAGTAAATCCTGATACAGACTCAAAGATAGCATTTAAAAAAGTTAAATTATAAATACTCAGATAAAATGGAATACATAAAATCAAAGGTATTAATATATAGCCGAGCAGTACTGTTAAAATCTTTTCAAAAATTGATGGTTTCTTTAAACTTGATTTCAGGTAGTAAAAAAAAATTCCTATCAGACCAGAAACTATTAAACTTACATAATAAGTATTTAGATTAAGATATAAGTTAAAATAATGAGAATAAATTATATTAAAAAACGAAAAAATTGAGATGAGCAAAAAGAAAAAGCTTAAATATTTTACTCTAAAGAATGACATTTAATTAGATTGAACTAATTCTAAAAATATTTTCTACTACTGAAATAGAATCTTTCTTAGCCAAAAAAACGACTTTATCTTCTTTTAAAAAAACAAAATCTGACCGTGGAATAATTATTTTATCTCCTCTTAGAACTGCACCTATTCTGATCTCATCTGGTAAATTTGAATTCTTTAATTCTTTATTAATCAACTCTGAAGTCTCTATAATTTCAGCTTCAATAACTTCATACTCGCCGTTCATAATTGTGTAAGCTGTTTCTATGGTACCTTTGTGAACATGCTTTAATATGCTGGAAACAGTATTCATTCTTGGATCGATTAAATCATCAATTTTAAGAGAATCTTGAAGTAAAGAGTAATTGGGTTTATTTACTAATGCCATAGTTCTTTTATCCTCAATTTCTTTTTCATCTTTAGCAAATTTTTCAACAAGGATACTTACCATTAAATTATCTTCGTCATCATTAGTTAAAGCAAGTACTGTTTCTGCTTCCTCTAAATTGGCTTCAGCTAAAACCTCTTCATCAAGACCATTGCCATTAATCACAATAGTATTATTTAATTCTGATGCGAGAAATTCAGCACGGTCTTTATTTTTTTCAACAATTTTAACTCTTGCAGCATCTAACGTTTCCTCAATATTTTTTGCAAGGTTAAAGCCAATATTACCTCCACCCACTATAAGAATTTTTTTAGATACTTTCTCTTTATGTCCGAAAGCCTCTAAAGTTTCTACAGTCTGCGAAGAGTTAATAATTACGTAAATTTTATCACTTTTTTTGATTTCATCTTCTTTTTTTGGAATTAAAAATTTATCTTCTCTTATAATTCCAATAACATTTGCCTCAAGGTTTGGATATTTTTTTGTTAAATCTTTAAGCTTGATATTAATTAAGCTGCAACCGTTATTAATAAGAATTTCTAACAAGCGTATTTTGTTTTCTGCAAAAGGCACACTATCTAAAGCTCCTGGAGCTTCTAACTTTCTTTGAATTGATTTTGCAATTTCAAGTTCTGGAGAAATAATTACATCAATTGGTAAATTTTCTTTATTGTAAACAGTTGTAAATTTAGGATTTAAATAGTCTTGAGATCTAATTCTTGCAATTTTTTTTGGGATATTAAATATAGAAAATGCTATTTGACATATAACCATATTAATTTCATCATTTCTCGTAACAGCGATAATCATATCTGTTTCAGCTGCATTAGCTTTTTCAAGAATATTTGGGTATGTTGCCTTGCCTACAATTGCTTTAACATCTAAAGCGTCGTCAATTTTTTGTATATCTTCGCTAGATGTATCAATTACAGTTATAGAATGACCTTGTTCACTTAATTGTTTAGCAATAGTGAAACCTACTCTTCCAGCGCCGCAAATAATAATGTTCATTAATTAAATTCCTTAATTCCTAGGACTTTAAGTTTTCTGTGTAACGCGCTTCTTTCCATGCCAACAAAGCTTGCTGTTTTTGAAATATTTCCATTAAATTTTTTTAATTGGATAGTTAAATACTCTTTTTCAAACTTTTCTCTAGCCTCTTTTAATGGCACAGATAGGCTATTTTCAGCAATTTTGTCATCAAAATTATTATTTTTTAAAGACTCTTTAATAATATTTGAAATTTTGTCCTTTGTATCAGGTTGCAATATTGCTATTCTTTCAATTAAATTTCTCAGCTCTCTTACATTGCCCTGCCAATTATGATTTAAAATATAACTATTGTTTTCATCTATATTTAGATGTTTTATATTATAGTTTTCAGATATTTTTTTAGAAAAATAATTTATTAAAAGAGGTATATCAGAGATTCTTTGACTCAATGGCTCAATATTAATTTCAAAAACATTTATTCTATGAAAAAGATCTTCTCTAAAGTTACCTATTTCAATTTCTTTTTTTAAATCTTTACTTGACGAGCACATTATTCTTACATCGACAGTTACATCGTTGCTGCCATTCACACGTTTAAATTTTTGATCTGTTAAAACTCGAAGTATTTTTGACTGTATATCTAAAGGGATTTCTGAAATTTGATCAATTAAAAGTGTACCCGTATTGGCTTTTTCCAAAGCACCATACGAGATCGATCCACTTTCTTTTTCTTCACCAAACAACTCTAGTTCATATTTATCAGAGTCTAATAATGCACCATTTAATATTACAAAGGGATTTTTGCTCCTTTTAGAATTTTTATGAATTTTTCTAGCAATTAACTCTTTACCAGATCCAGAGGGACCGTTTATAAACACTCTACTTTCAGTAATAGAAATTTTTTTTATCTGATCTTTAATATTTGTTATATTTTTGCTGTTCCCTATTATTTCATAAGATGAAAAAAGCTTAATTTCATATTCTTTGTTCTCTTTTTTGAGTTTATAATTTTCTACAGCTCTTTTAATAAAATTTAGTAATCTTTCACGGTCAAATGGCTTTTCAATAAATTCAAATGCACCATTATGTAAAGACTTAACTGCCATTTCAATATTTGCGTGACCAGATATAATAATTACGGGTACATCTTTATTCTTTGACTTAATATGAGATAGAAGTTCTATACCATCATTATCCCCTTTATCTAATTTAACATCTAATATGGCAACATCGGGTAATTTCTTGTCAATTTCAGATAAAGCTTGGTTGTAATTTGCAGCTAATCTAGTTTTGTAACCTGCATCTAAAATTAATTCATTAATAATATTTCTTATATCTGCATTGTCATCAACAATTAGTATTTCACTACTCATATTATTTTATAAAGTTAATTGTAATTTTAGCTCCATTGTCTACTGTGAAAAATTTAATTTTACCATTATGATCATTAACAATTTTATTTACTATTGATAATCCTAAACCAGTACCATTCTTTTTTGTCGTAAAGTAAGGATTTAAAATATCTTTTATATTTTGATTAAGCTTTCCAAATCCTGTACCATTATCAATGATAACTAAATTTATGTGGACATCATTCTCTGTAAGTTCAATAGTGATTTTTTTATTGAAATTACTCTCCTTTTCAGCTCTTTGTTGAATACTTTCTATTGAGTTTTTAATTAAATTTAAAAATACTCTGCTTATTTGCTCTCTATCACTGTTTAAAATTATTTTTTCTGAACTGATGGATAGATCTATTTTAATAGTTTTATCTAATTCCTTTAGTAATTTTACATTCTCTTGAAGTAAAGTGACAATGTTATTTTCTATCAAAGTAGGCTTTGGCATTCTTGCAAAATCAGAAAATTCATTTACCAAATTACCAATTTGTTTAATCTGGTTATTAATTATTTTTAAATTATCCTTAAAACTTTCTGAGTCTTTATTCTCCAATAAATTTGAATATTTTTCTTTTAATCGATCAATTGTTAATTGAATTGGAGTAAGAGGATTTTTAATTTCATGAGCCAGTTTTCTAGCTAAACTTCCCCACGCCTCATGTCTTTCATTAATTATTAGCTTTTCCTGTTGAGACTTAAGTCGATCAATCATTAGATTGAAATTTTTATTTAATATCTCCAGATCTTTATCGGTTTTTACCTCTGGAACTTTTGCGTCAAAATTTCCCTCACCAATAGAAGTGGATGCATAAATTAGATTATTAATAGATCTAAAAAATCTTGACGAAAATCTAATAGCTATTGATATAGAGACAAATAATAAAACACTCACAACTATAATATAAATAATTGCAAAAGATATTTTTATGCCAGTACTTTTTTCTTCGACAGTATAATAAAAATTAATCGCTTCTTGAGACTCGCTTAGGTATTTTGAAATTTCTTTATCTAAGTATTTTACAACATAAAGGAATCTATCATCAAAATTTTGAAGCCTCATTATTGCTGCAGAAATATTTTCTGGAGCATTAATTATTTTTAAGGGTCTATCATCATCTAAAACCAGATTAAGTGCTTGATCAACCGGCGGTACAAAAAACTGACTATTAGTTATTGTTGTAAACAAGAGATTTTTATTTACATCAATTATATGAATTTCATCAACATCTCTAATAATTTTTTGAGTACCTAAAAAACGTTTATACTCTTCCAAGTTATCATTCAAAAATTTTTTACTTTTATTGGTATCGAAAGCAATTAAAACAATATCAGATTGAATTTTATTTCTTATTTCTTCAACATAACTTCTTGCTAGCTCATAAGAGTTATTAACAACTGTTGTAACTTTTTTGTCAAAATATTTTTCAAGTGCAAAAGAAAAAAGAAATAACGAAAAAATTGAAATTAAAACTGATGGTATTAATGTAAATAATGCAAAATAAGTAATATATTTTTTATTCGATTTAAAACCATCCTTATCAATATCGTTTTTAATTGCTTTTTGAATTTCTGAAAAAATAAATACAAAAAGGGAAATTAATAAAATGATATTAAGTATTAATAAATACTGTAAATTCTGATCATTTAATTCAATAAAGCCCTTATCGATAAAAGTTAAAAAGGTTAAAAAACCTATCGATAATGTGATAATAAATAATATTATTAAGTATATGTTTTTTTTAATAAATTCTGACATTTGAGTAAAAAATCACCACTATAAATGAACAACTATTTTATAATACTAGCATCGGGACAAAGCAAAAGGTTTAATTTAATTACACATAAGCAATATATTATCTACAAAAATAAGCCTCTTTTTGAACACTCTATAGAAAAAGCTTTAGCATCTAAATTATTTAAAAAAATTATCCTAGTTGTTAATAACAAAAAACAAATCAAAAAAAAAATTTTTAAAAATGTGGTTATTGTTAAGGGAGGGAAGGAAAGATCAGATTCTTCTCTAATTGGACTCAAATATATCAAAAAATTTAAACCGTTAAATGTCTTAATTCATGATGCTGCAAGACCAAATTTTTCATTACAGCTTTTAAAAAATTTAGTTAAATCACTTAAGAAAAATAAAGCAGTGATCCCAACTGTAAATACAAAAGACTCTATTAAGTATAAAGTTGGAAAACAGTTATTTAATTTAAATCGTAATAATTCTTTTTCAACTCAGACCCCGCAAGCCTTTAGATTTAATGATCTTTATAATTTATCAATAAACCAAAAAGCTAAAATTCAGGATGAAGCAACGTTATTTATTGAAAATAATTTAAAAGTAAAATTTATCAAAGGTGAAAATTCCAATAGTAAAATTACTTATAAAGAAGATATCAATACTAATAAAACATTTATTGGAATAGGTTTCGATATTCATCGATTAATTAAAGGTAAAAAACTTTACTTAGGTGGTTTAAAAATACCATTTCATTCAGGGTTAAAAGGTCATTCAGATGGAGATGTTATAATTCATTCCATTATCGATGCACTACTGGGTGCTATGAGAAAAAAAGATATAGGGACTTTATTTCCAGATAATAAAAAAAAATTTAAAAATATAAGATCTCCTAAAATGTTAAAACCAGTACTTAAGATAATGGATAAAAATGAATTCTATATCAATAACATTGATATAAATTTAATAAGTGAACAACCCAAAGTTTCAAAATACAGGGATAAAATAATTAAATCCTTATCTAAGTTATTAAACATTGATAGTTCATTAATAAATCTAAAAGGTAAAACTGTTGAAAAATTAGGATTAATAGGAAAGGAAAAAGCAATTGCTTGCGAGGTAATTTGTTCAATTTCTCAATGAAGAAAATTAATATTTTAATATCTACTTTTTTTGGGTACGGATATCTAACAAAAATGCCTGGCACTGTAGCGTCTTTAGTAACAACAATTTTTATTTATATTGCTTATGAATATCTAGGATATACTAATTTAAAATTTTCAATTATCTTCTTTGTTATTGTATTTTTTTATTCATTTTATGCTGTGAAAGATAGTGAGAGTGAATTTGTAAATAAAGATCCAAGACAAATAGTAATTGATGAAGTTTTGGGCCAATCAATGCCGTTAATTTTACTATTACATTTAAAACAAATTAATCAGATATCTATGCAGATAGAAATTTATTATATTATTTCATTCTTTGTTTTTAGATTTTTTGACATCTTTAAGCCATTTCCAGTAAGTTATTTTGATAAAAATTTTAAAAATTACTTTGGTATCATTATGGATGATATAATAGCTGGATTTTATACGATGTTGGTAATTTATCTAATAAGTCTTAAATTTTAATGAACATTAAACTTCTACATAAAAAATTAATTCAAAAGAAATTGACTATTTCTGTTGCTGAATCTTGTACAGGAGGCCTTTTAGCTAATAACTTAACAAGATTATCTAATGCATCTAAATACTTTCAAATAGGATTTATTACATATTCTAACAATGCAAAAATTAAAATTTTGAAGGTTAATAAAAAAATTATCAATAAATATGGTGCTGTAAGTCCAGAAACTTGTGAGGCAATGGTTAAAAACTTAGCTAAGTTATCGAAAAGTAAAATTAATATCTCTATTACAGGAATTGCGGGACCTAAAGGGGGAACAAAACATAAACCAGTTGGATTAGTTTATATTGGAGTTAAAAAAAGTAATAAAATATTAATTACTAAAAATATATTTAAAAATAAAAATAGAGTTAGCATACAGAATGCTACAGTCAAAAGATCTTTAGATATTGTGAGCTCTATAATCTAGAGATTTTCAGCTTTTTTTTGAAATGCATCTGCTATTTTATTTAGACCAAATTGGAAAGATTTTTCCATAATTAAATTTAAAAACTTATTTTTAATTTCAAAATCAACATCAAATTGAACCTCAGTATAATTTTCTTTTTGAGTAAATTTCCAGTTATTTTGTAGATGTTTCAAAGGACCACCAATATTAGTAACGTGTATTGAGTCGTTTTTTTTATCATAACGTACATCACTTTTATAAGTATCTACAAAAGGTTTTCTACCAATAGTTAGATCTGCAATAATTGCTATCTCATCTTTTTTATCCTCACGCTCATAAACTTTAGAATCAATACAAAAAGGAATAAATTCTGAATATTTTTCAATATCCAAAACAAAATCTATTAACTTTTGTTTTTCTCTTTCTATGTGCCTTGTTACTGAGGCTTTAGGCATTAATTATTTTTTAATCTATTTTGTTTGAGTTTAGCAAAATCTTCGTCTGCATGATAAGACGATCTTGTAAGTGGTGATGATGACACTAGTAAAAATCCTTTTGATTTTGCAACATTTTCTAACTCTTTAAATTCATCTGGGTGATAATATCTGCCTAGTGGATGATGTTTTGTAGAAGGTTGTAAATATTGTCCTATGGTTATGAAATCTACATCAGCAGATCTTAAGTCATCCATTACCTGAATTAATTCATCTTTATCTTCACCTAGTCCAACCATTAAACCAGATTTGGTAAAAACTTTTTTATTAATTTTTTTAACGTTTTTCAAAAGTTCTAGAGATCCAAAATATCTCGCACCTGGTCGAACTTTTAAATAAAGACGGGGTACCGTTTCAATGTTGTGATTAAACACATCTAAATCTGCCTCTAAAATTTTTTTATAAGCGTCCCCTTTTCTTAAAAAATCTGGTGTTAAAACTTCTATTGAGGTTTTGGGATTTTTTTTACGAGTTGCATTTATTACTTCATAAAAATGATTTGACCCACCATCGTCTAAATCATCTCTATCAACTGAAGTAATTACAACATGTTTTAAATTTAATTTACTCACAGCATTTGAAATTTTGTAAGGCTCAAATGGATCCAATTTTTCTGGCTTACCTGTTTTTACATCACAAAATGCACAAGCCCTTGTGCAAGTATCACCCATGATCATGAATGTTGCATGTCTTTTACTCCAACATTCAGTAATGTTTGGACAATTAGCTTCCTGACACACAGTAACTAGATTATTTTGGTTAACAATTGTTTTCGTTAAAAAAAATTCTTTACTGTTTGATAGCTTAGATCTGATCCAATCAGGTTTTTTTTTGATTGGATTAACAGGTTTATTTACTTTTTCAGGATGTCTAATTTTTGTTTTCATCATTTTTAATTATATAGATCGTCTCTCCTTCTTTGCCAAATAAAAATCGTTCTCTAATTAAAGTCTCAATATAGTCTAAATCCAAATTGGTACTCAATAGCGAATTTTTATGTTCCATGTCTTCTATTTTACTAATTAGTATTAATTCCTCATTTTTCAAGTTAGACAAAAGCTCCTTTTTATCAATATAAGAAAAAAGGCCTCTTTCACCAGAAACAAGATTAAAACCAAAGTAAAAAATCAAAAACAATGATATTAATAAAAAATAATTTCTTTTTATTAACCTCAACATTAATTGATTTTATTCATTCTCACCTTTTTTCCAAGTTCTTCTTCAATACGAATTAATTGATTGTATTTAGCTACTCTTTCTGACCTTGCTAATGATCCTGTTTTAATTTGATTTGAGTTGGTTCCAACTGCAAGATCTGCAATAAAAGTATCCTCACTGTCTCCAGATCGGTGAGATATTATTGTTTTATAACCAATAATTTGGGCAAATTTGATTACATCTAGTGTTTCAGAAACAGTTCCAATTTGATTTAATTTAATCAAAATTGAATTTGAGGAAATATTTAAAAACCCTTTTTTAAGTCTTTCTAAGTTAGTCACATAAAGATCATCCCCTACTATTTGAACTTTATTAATTGATCTCATCAATTTATTCCAGGCTAACCAATCATTCTCAGCAAAAGGATCTTCTATGGATTTAATTTTATATTTTTTGATAATTTTTTGATACTCTTTAATAGATTTTTCTACAGTAATGTAATTTTTGGAATGAATTGAATATTTATTTTTTTTAAATAATTCATTTGCAGCTACATCCAAACAAATTGAAACGTCTTTACCATTCACAAATCCTGATTTCTTTATAGCACTAACAATTAAATCAAGAGCTTGGTTATTACTACTTATCATGGGTGCAAAGCCACCTTCATCTCCAACAGAAGTGGATAAACCTTTAGCTTTTATTAATTTTGATAAATTTTTAATCACTATGAAGCTTATTCTCATTGCTTCAGAAAAACTCTTAGCACGATCAGGTCTGATCATAAATTCCTGAATTCTAAGTCCATTATTCGCGTGAGCTCCTCCATTGATAATATTCATTAAGGGATAGGGTAATTGGAAATTTTTCTTTATAAAAAAAGTTTTGTACAAGGGTAATTTTTTAACTTTAGCTGATAGCTTTTTAACAGCCATTGAAACTGCAAGCATAGAATTTGCACCAAGATTTGTTTTTTGTCTTGTTCCATCTAAGTTTATTAATAAAGTATCAATTCGTTCTTGATTGTGAACACTTTGACCTTTTAATCTATTTGAAATTTTTGTGTTAACTAAAGTAATAGCTTTTAAAACACTCTTACCTAAATAACGTTTATTATTTTTATCTCTTTTCTCAAATGCTTCATACGTTCCAGTTGATGCACCTGATGGACAAATTGCAGATGCACTATTATTTTTGATATAAACTTCGGCCTCTACAGTTGGATTTCCTCTACTGTCAAATACTTGACGGGCCTTTACTTTTAAAATTTTACTCACTATTTTTTTATTAATTTATCTATATCTGATAATTGATTTAACAGATTTTCCAACTTATCCAATGGGACCATGTTAGGACCATCGGATGGTGCACTGTCTGGATCTTGATGAGTTTCAATAAAAACTCCAGCAACACCCACTGCAACAGCGGCTCTAGCTAAATACTCCACAAACTCTCTTTGACCTCCAGATGACTCTCCTTGTCCTCCAGGTTGTTGAACTGAATGAGTTGCATCAAAAATCACTGGATATCCATTCTTTGCCATTATTGGTAAAGACCTCATGTCAGAGACTAATGTATTATAACCAAAACTTGCACCTCTCTCGGTGACTAAAATATTTGTATTTCCAGAATCTGAGATTTTTTTAGTAACATTAACCATGTCCCATGGTGCTAGAAACTGTCCTTTTTTTACATTAATAATTTTATTTGTTTTAGCCGCGGCTATTAAAAGATCGGTCTGTCTGCATAGAAAAGCTGGAATTTGTAATACATCAACATGGCCAGCTACTTCTGAACATTGATCAATATTATGAATGTCAGTTAAAATTGGAACATTCAATTCTTTTTTTATTTTATCAAAAACAGGCAAAGATGCTTCAAGTCCAGCTCCTCTTTTTCCTTTAAGACTAGTTCGGTTAGCTTTGTCAAAAGAAGTTTTGTAAATGAAGCCAAGTCCAAATTTTTTTGTAATTTCCTGAATTTTGCCGGCCATATCCATTGCATGCTGTTCAGTTTCAAGCTGACAAGGTCCAGCAATAATGCAAATTTTATTATTATTTGAGATTTCTATATTTCCGCAATTTACTTGTTTGCTATTCATTTATGATTTTTTGCTGCCTTGATAAATGAAGAGAATAATGGATGGGGCGATAAAGGTCTAGATTTAAATTCTGGATGGAACTGAACTCCAATAAACCAAGGGTGTCTTTTAAGCTCAATA